>NZ_JBAQWU010000541.1:0-5389 GCF_049299075.1 Gordonia sp. (in: high G+C Gram-positive bacteria) | reverse complement strand
CAGGGCGTCGATCAGCTCACGGATCTCGGCGGGCGTGGCCGCGGCCAGCGGGCCGATCAGGTGGTGGCCACGCCAGGGCAGGGCGGCGGCGAGGTGGATCCCGGCCACCCAGGCCGGTTTTCGGGCGGTTCCGGTGCCCGAATCCCAGATCAGTCCCTGGGCGACGAGGTCGGCCAGGGACGCGTCGAGTTCGGCGCGTTTGATCCGGCGTCCGAGGGCGCCGATCAGATCCTCGCGGGTGACCGGCCCGATCAGGTCATGTCGGGAGATCGGTCCGCCGCAGTCAAGGAACGCTTCAATGACGGCGACGGTGGGCAAATCGACCGAATCGCCGGCGAGCGCGATCGAGGCTGCCGACAGCGCCCGCTGCGTTAGTCGGGCGGTGCCGCGCGGCGGGGGAGACGCGAGATCGGGGCGCCGGGTGAGGAGTTCGGCGAGCGCCTGGTCGGAACGGTCGGTCAGTGCATCGCTGAGACCACGCAGGGGCGCGGTAGTGGGCACACCGGTCATCCGAACGAGTCTACCGACGCCGTGGCACCGGCTTTCGGGTCCACACCAATGGTGCCGGGTCGACATGGCACAATGGGCCCGTGGCTAAGAACAATGGTTATGTGGACAATGGCTGGCCGGACATCGCTGTCGAGGACCATGCCGTCACCGAGTTCACCGCGCATCTCGCCGGTGCTCTCTCGCCCTTCGGCAACGAGACTACGTTCCCGGTGCCCGCGGACGAGCTGTCGTTTATCAACCCGAAGACCGTCGTCAACCGCTGACGCCGTAGACAAAAGAATCCCCGCACCGTTCGGTGCGGGGATTCTTTATGTCTACGTGGTGCAGAGCGGCGTGGATCTTTACAGACCCAGGGCGCCCTTGTTCGCGTTGAACAGGTCCAACTGACCCTTGTCCAGCTTGATACCGGACTTCTCGAACGCGTCGACGGCGTTGCGCAGTTCGGGGCTGGTGCCCTTCTTGGCCTGTGCGATCGCCTCAGCGGTCGTGGCAGCGTCGTCACCACTCGGGGCGGCGTGGTTGTTCAGCTTCGGAAGCGCCGGGGTGGTCGGCTCGGCCGGCGCGGTGCGCTGGGTCGCGCCCGACAGTCCGACGCCACAGCTGGGCCATGCGCCCTTGCCCTGGCTGGCGAGCACGCGCTCGGCAACCGCGATCTGCTGGGACTTCGAGGCCTGGTTCGCAGTCGGGGCGTACTGGCCGCCGCCGTGGCTGCTCCAGGTGCTCGGGCTGAACTGCAGGCCACCGGAGTAGCCGTTGCCGGTGTTGATGGCCCAGTTGCCGCCCGACTCGCACTGAGCGACCTGGTCCCATTCGGAATCGGTGGCCGCCGAGGCGGTACCGGCGCTCAGGAAGGCAGCGCCGCCGCCGAGGACGGCGGTGGTCAGGGCGATCTTGGCCGCAGTCTTGGTGGTGCTGTTGGACGACTTAGCGTGACGTGCCATAGGAAGTTTTTCCTCTCTCCACGCGCCTGCGAAGTAAGCTGTCGGGTTCGAGCGAGAGGTGCTCGGTCTGCCGCGGACTGACGTCCGGTTCGGACTTAACCCCAAGGCGAAATGTCTCTCGACTTCTCGCCGTTATCCGGTGGGATGGTGGGTCCCCCGCCCTCGTTCCTGAACTGTGTGAGTTCGGTGATCCCGGCGGCGGAACGAGGTTGGGCGCGTCCGTCGGGAGATGTTGTTTTGTCGGTGCCCGAGGGCGACCGGGTTGAACTCTACGGAATTGGTATGGCTGAATCACGCGGTCCGAGATCCGTCTTTTTGGCCCCCAATCGGGGACCTTGGGCCCAATCGGACGTTATCCCTGCTCACGGCACTGATAGTCGTTCCGTTCCCAGTCTGTTACCTGCCCGTGATGTGAGGAAGGTCACAGTGCGATTGAGACTTGGGGCACATGTCGTTACCCCCGGCGGGCCTCCAGCGCCCGAAAAGTACTGGCGTGGAAGACCAGCGGGTCGACGCCGGGATCGCTGCGCAAAGCGTGAATCTGAAGGAGAACGACGGTGTGGTCGCCGCCCGGGATCTCGCTGGCGACCGTGCACACCAGATGTGCCGCCGCACCGGGAATGAAGAGGGCGCCACTGGGCTCAACGAGCGGCCTCCATCCGGTAAACCGGTCCGCGGGCGGACCGGCGAGTTGCCGGGCGGCCGCGCCCTGGTCGGTAGCGAACACGCTGATGCCCAGCTCGGCGTCGCGCAACTGCGGCCACGTCGTCGATTCGCGCCGGACACAGATCGAGACCAGCGGTGGATCGAGTGAGACTGTGGTGAACGCGCTCGCCGACATGCCGACGTGCTCGCCGGTTGACTGCTGTCGGCAGACGGCGACGACACCGGACGGGAAACAGCTGTAGGCGCGCTTGAGAGCTGCCGGGTCGGCGGCGGCGTCGAGCGGGGTGTCCGGATTCACCGACTGCGTCGTCCGGAGATCAGGGCGAAGGTGACCGCCAGGAGGAGTCCGAGGGGTGCCAGCATCGCCAACACATAGGTGAGAGTCACGATGATTTGGTTCGAGTCGCGGACCGCCGGGATCAAGAGGCTCACCGACGCCAGGAAACCGATGATCACCATGATGACTGCTGTTGGGAGCAACACTGACGACTTCGGGGTCTGCATGACGCCCACGGTAGTCTGCCGCGTACGATAGCTCGAAGTGCGCCTCATCTCGATGTGGGGCGCATTCCTATAGGCAATAGCAGCAGACAGTTGAAGGTGAGCACAGTGCCGAGCGGACGGGTGAAGTGGTACGACTCCGAGAAGGGTTTCGGGTTCCTCTCGCAGGAGGACGGTGACGACGTCTACGTGCGGGCGTCCGCCCTGCCCGCCGATGTCTCGGAGTTGAGCGCCGGCCAGCGCGTCGAGTTCGACATGGCCGCCGGCCGCCGCGGACCGCAGGCGCTGCGGGTGACCGTGCTCGAAGCCGCCCCGAGCGTCGCGCGCAATGTGCGGGAGAACCAGCACGCTGCGGCGAAGAAGCACACCCCCGACGAGTTGCACGGGCTGATCGCCGATCTGATCACCCTGCTCGAGGGCAAGGTGCAGCCCGATCTGCGTAACGGTCGCTACCCGGACCGCAAGACGGCCCGCCGGATCTCCGAAGTCGTGCGCGCGGTAACGCGCGAGCTGGACCGTTAGCGCGGTAGGTCAGGGCGTCGTCGACACGACATAGCCCGTCGGCGCTGTTCGTACCGCGTAGTGCGCGCGGAAACCGATCTCGCCCTGGTCCAAACTGTCGGCGGTGTCGTAGATGACGGCGGAGAACGGCTTTACTTCGATACCGAGGAGCACCCGGTCCGGGGTCGAGGCCAGTCGCTGCGTGGCCATGGTGCCCGACCGGTGAATCCACTGCTGGAAGTCGAGGCCCTCGGGTGTGGCGTACGTTGCTGTCAGCAGCCACGGGCCTTCGAAGATCTGGTGGGGCACCGAGAGCGACAGCGTTGAACCGACGGCCACCGGTAGCACGGTGACCGGCTGTACGGCGATCTCCGCCAAGTTCATCGGGCGCGGGGTGCATTCGGTGAGTTTGAGATCGCACCACACGGTGGGCTCCACCCGCTCGAGGCTGCGGTCGGTGCCGACAGTGATGGACGGCGGCGGGGCGACGTGGCCGCGCACCAGCAGGGTGGTGGCGACCACGATGATCGCGAGGGCGGCGACCACGGCGGCCGTGAGAATCGCGAGGGCCTTCTTATCGGCGGGCTGCAGGGTCATCCGGGTCCTTCGAGCGCTGTGGGCGGGGGTGGGTAGGCGTGACTGCGGTGAACGGCGCGGTCGGGGCAGGCTCGGCCGGGCGCCGACCGCCGACGCCGGGAATCAAGGTGGCACCGCGGCTGGTCAGGATGGTCTGGGCCAGGCCGATGGCCATCAAGACCGCGACGACGGTGAAACCGATCCACAATGTCGTCGGGAGCAGGACGCCGAGGCTGGCGCCGAGCACCCAGCACAGCTGGAGCACAGTCTCACTACGACCGAAGGCGGACGCGCGGGAGGCCTCGGGCAGATCGTCCTGAATGGTGGAGTCCAGGCACACTTTGCCGATCGCGCTGGCGGCCGAGGCGATCAACGCCGCGATGGTGACCATCAGCAGCGTACCGACGACGGCGGCAGCGACCGCGGCGACCGCTGCCGCCGCGGTGCACAGCACAATCACCCGCGGCGGGTTGGTCAGCTGCAGGCGGGTGCCCACGCCGTTGCCCAAGGCATTGCCGACGCCGGCCGCCGCGCCGACGGCACCGAGCATCATCAGTTGGCCCCAGCCGCCGTTGTCGGTGGCCTGGGCTTTCGCGTAGAACGCGACATACAGGGTGAGGAAGCCGGTCAAGATTCGGATGGTGCCGTTGCCCCACAGACCAGTCACCACGACCCGGCCGAGCGGCTGCCGGATGGTCTCGGCGAGCTTCGCCGACAGGCGGCGACCGGTCTGCCTCCCGGACTGTTCGGCCGCCGGATCCGCGCGGTAGGTGATGGTGGTGGGGATCTCGCCTTCGGTGACCTCCACCCAGGACGGGATCTTCATGCAGAAGTAGGCGCCGCCGATTGCCAGCAGGCACAGGATCAGCATTGCGCCGGGTAGATGGAAAGGCAGCCACTGGCCAAGCACCAACTCGCCGAACCCGGCGATACCGCCGGCGACGATGGTGCCGAAGACCAGTCCGAACATGGTCAGCCGCGAATTGACCCGCACCAAGTCGATCGAGGGTGGGAGGACGCGCGGCGCCACCGCCGACTTGAGCACCCCGAACGATTTGGACAGCACCATCAACCCGAGGGCGCAGGGATACAGGATCCACGGTTTGTAGATCAGTTGGTTGGTCTGGGCATCCCAGGACGAGTTGACGATGATCAGCAATGCCAGGAGCGCACGGATGCCGAAGGTTGTGGCCATCGCGATCCGCCGACCGTGTTGCAGCCGGTCGAGCAGCGGTCCGATCAGCGGTGCGATCAGCGCGAACGGGGCGATGGTCAGCGCCAGGTACAGGCCGACGTTGACCTTCGAGTCGGCAGTGGCGGCGGCGAAGAACAGGGTGTTGGCGAGGGCGACTGCCATCGCCGCGTCGACGGCATTGTTGAACACCACCGGCATGGTCAGGGCCGTGAGCCCGGATCGGTCGGCGCCGTCGGCGGTGGCGGCGCGGTGGACCATGCGCACGCTGCGACGGGCGAAGTACTTGGATCGTTGCGCCATCACGCGGACCACGGTGACCTTCTCCGGCGGCACCCACGGGTCCGCATGCCCGAGGGTGGGCTCGGCCGCGGTGAACGCTCGGGTGTCCGGTTCCAGCGGTGGTAGGTGCGGGTTGTGCGACGGTGGCGGAGCCGGCCGTCGCCGTCGATCGGCCGGGTACTGCGATTGCCCCGGATGTGCCTGACCCGGATGCCCGCTG
>NZ_JBAQWU010000540.1:0-2247 GCF_049299075.1 Gordonia sp. (in: high G+C Gram-positive bacteria) | reverse complement strand
CATCGGCGGGGCGTGTGGGAAGCACAACAGGTGGAACGGTAAACAGCCCGGGCAGTGGAGTCCACGGTGCTGACCAGCGGCCCCGACGCGGGCCGGGTGGGGTGGCGGCCGGTGGGGCGGGGTAGTCCGTGGCTGGTCAACCCGATTTTTCATCCGGAAAAACTCTCCAACCATCACCCGATGGCTGGACTCAACACCCGCATGGGCGAGGTCTCCGACACCGACCCGCCGACACCTGACGCGGGCCGGTCCGGAGTCGAGAAGATTCTCGAACACCTCCTGACAGCCTGACCACACCCAAACCCTCCGGGAGCGGCTCGTGGTCGGGCTATCAGGCCTGCCATGGTGCGCCGAACGGCAGTCGTCGATCCCCGGATAGACTGTCCGGTGTGAGCGCCCAGGTAGATACCGTTTCCCACGCCGCTGATACTCCCGACCATCCGCAGCCGTTCGCCGAGCTCGGACTGAAGGACGACGAGTACGCGCGGATCCGCGAGATTCTCGGCCGTCGGCCCACCGACGCCGAACTCGCCATGTACTCGGTGATGTGGTCCGAGCACTGCAGCTACAAGTCGTCGAAGGTGCACCTGCGCTACTTCGGCGAGACCACCACCGACGAGATGAAGGCCGACATGCTGGCCGGTATCGGCGAGAACGCCGGTGTGGTGGACGTCGGTGACGGCTGGGCCGTCACCTTCAAGGTCGAATCGCACAACCACCCCAGCTACGTGGAGCCCTACCAGGGTGCGGCCACCGGCGTCGGCGGGATCGTCCGCGACATCATGGCCATGGGCGCCCGCCCGATCGCAGTGATGGATCAGCTGCGCTTCGGTGCGGCCGATGCCGCCGACACCCGGCGAGTCGTGGACGGTGTCGTTCGGGGCGTGGGCGGCTACGGCAACTCCCTCGGCCTGCCGAACATTGGTGGCGAGACCGTCTTCGATGCCAGCTATCAGGGCAACCCGCTGGTCAACGCGTTGTGCGCGGGCGTGCTCCGCAAAGAAGACCTGCATCTGGCATTCGCCTCGGGCGCGGGCAACAAGATCATCCTGTTCGGTGCACGCACCGGCTTGGACGGCATCGGCGGCGTCTCCGTCCTAGCGTCGGAAACCTTCGACGAGGACGCCGGGAGCGAAGCGAGCGGGTCCAATGAAACTGGGTCGGTGAGTCGTCGGGTCTCCCGCAAGAAGCTGCCCAGCGTCCAGGTGGGCGATCCGTTCACCGAGAAGGTGCTCATCGAGTGCTGCCTGGACCTGTACCGTGACGGCCTCGTCGTCGGTATTCAGGATCTCGGCGGCGCAGGCCTCTCGTGTGCCACGTCGGAGCTGGCCGCGGCCGGTGACGGCGGCATGCACATCGACCTGGAGAAGGTGCCGATGCGCGCCGTCGGCATGACCCCGGCCGAGGTGCTCTCCAGCGAATCGCAAGAGCGCATGTGCGCGGTGGTCACCCCGGAGAACGTCGACGCTTTTATGGCCGTCTGCCGCAAGTGGGACGTGCTGGCCACCGTCATCGGTGAGGTGACCGATGGCGAGCACCTGGAAATCACCTGGCACGGCGAGACCGTCGTTGATGTGCCGCCGCGCACCGTCGCCCACGACGGTCCCGTCTACGAGCGTCCCCTCGCCCGCCCGGACTGGCAGGACGCCACCGTCGCGAACACCACCGCGAACCTGGCCCGCCCGCAGACCGGCGACGAACTGCGCGCGACCTTCCTGCAGCTCCTCGCCAGCCCGGCGCTGTGCAGCCGCAAGTTCATCACCGAACAGTACGACCGCTATGTCCGCGGTAACACGGTGCTCGCCGAACATGCCGACTCCGGCATGATCCGGATCGACGAGGAGACCGGCCGCGGTATCGCCCTCGCCACCGACGCCTCCGGCCGCTACACCTTCCTTGATCCGTACCGCGGCGCGCAGCTGGCGCTGGCCGAGGCCTACCGCAACGTCGGCGCCTCCGGTGCCGTCCCGCGCGCGGTGAGCAACTGCCTCAACTTCGGTTCGCCCGAGGACCCGGCGGTGATGTGGCAGTTCAGCCAGGCCGTCCGCGGTCTCGCTGATGGCTGCGCACAGCTGGGCATTCCGGTGACCGGCGGCAACGTCAGCTTCTACAACCAGACCGGCTCCACGCCGATCCTGCCGACGCCGGTGGTCGCCGTGCTCGGTGTGATCGACGACGTTGATCGCCGGATCCCCAGCGGTTTCGGTACCGAACCGGGGGAGAGTCTGCTGCTGCTCGGCGATACCC
>NZ_JBAQWU010000539.1:0-2128 GCF_049299075.1 Gordonia sp. (in: high G+C Gram-positive bacteria) | reverse complement strand
GTACAGCGCCCAGTTCGCCGCCAGGTACCCGCCATCTTTGTTGGAGTCCGAATACCCCAACATCACCTCCTGGGTGTTCTGCTGCTGGGTCACCAGGCTGCGATAGAAGTCCAGCCCCAGTGCGGCGGTGATGATCTCGGCGCCGGACTGCAGGTCCTCGATCGTCTCCAGGAGCGGCACTACCCGTACCGTGCATTGCGGCGTGCCATTGGGGTCGAGCGTGTACAGCCCCGCTTCCTTAAGCAGGATCATGGCCTCCAACAGGTCCGAGACGGACTGGCACATGCTGATGATGTAGGTCGGCACCGCGGCCGCGCCGAAGCGTCCGACGGCGACGGCGGCGGCGGCCACCACACCGAGCTCTTTGGTCGCGAGCTCGCTGAGCGCCGAGTCCGGCGAGGTGAGCGGCCGCCGGGACGTCAGTTCGGTGCTCAACAGCACTACCCGCTGCGCCTCGTCGAGGGCCGCGTAGTCGGGGCAGACCCCGGCCCACGCGAGAAGTTCGGCGACGACGTCGCCGTGCGTCTCCGAGTTCTGCCGCAAATCTAGGCCAGACAAGTGGAATCCAAACGTGCGCACTGCTTCGCGCAGCGAACCCAGGCGATTGTCGGCTATGGCGTCGTCGACGGCGACGCGCAATGCCTCATCCACGATGTCGAGATCGGCGAGGAACTCCTCCGGTCCGGAGTACCGTTCACCGGTGGCCGCCCACGAACGTTCAGCGGCGGTCAGAAAGTCGTCGTCGAGCAAGTGCCTGGCAGTGGCAGATAGCCGTGCCTGGATGGTCCGCAGCGCAGACCGGAAGGGCTCGTCGTCCTCATCCGCTGGCCGTCCGCTCAACGCGCGCAGCTCTGCGGTAATCGGCGACACCAACCGCGCCGACATCGCCAATTCGCGGCGGAGCAGCCGGACCTCGTCGAGGTGCTGGCGCAGCGCCGTGGCGGCAGCACTCGTGGTCGCCTCGGCCACTACCTGGCCGGTGACCGACGGATTGCCGTCTCGGTCGCCGCCAATCCATGAGCCCATCCGCACCAGGGAGAGGTCGTCGAGCCCGGCGGCCGGGTAGGCCGCGGTCAAGGCGCGCCGCACGTCCCGATTCAGGTTGGGCACGACACGGAAGAACGACGCCTCGTAGTACCGAAGCCCGGTCGCGATCTCGTCTCGAATTGTCAAGCGGCGCAGGCGAATCAGCGCAGTTTGCCACAGCACCAGAATCTGCTCGGTGATCTGTTGCTCAATAGCGGCCTGTTCTTCGGGGATCAGTTCGCTGCGGGCCCGGATACGCATCAGGTTGGTGATGGCATTCTGTGCTTCGAAGACCGTCCGGCGGCGAGTCTCGGTCGGATGTGCGGTGATCACCGGCACCACCGCACCGTGCCCGAGCGCAACGCCGACCGCCGCATCGTCCAGACCGGCGGCGGCGAGGGCGGCGAGCGCACCGGCGAGGCTGGAGGACTGCGCCGGATCCCCGGCCCGCAGATGAATCCGGCGGCGTCGTTCTCGGTGTAGGTCCTCGGCCAGATTTGCCAGGAGGGCGAAATTGCTGAAGGCCCGGATCACACCCATCAGTTCACGCACGGTCGGATCGGTGTACCGGGTGGCCAGTTCGTCACGATCGATTTCGCCATACCGGATGGCAAATGCGGCTGTGCGGGAGGTTTCGACGAGGTCAAAGATCTTCGCGCCGGAGTGCGCCGCGATGAGATCGCCGAGAATCCCGCCGAGAAAGCGAATATCAGCGCGGAGCGGCTCGGTGGCCGCCTGCCCGGTGTCGTCGATCCGGATACGATCGATCATCGGAGTGCCGATGGCATGGGCGACGATCGCAGCGGTCGTGGATTCGCGGTCGGCGGGAGTCATGCTCTCCAGTATTACTGGCCCGGAAGGGTTACGCAGGAGTGACCAGTGAACCGTCGGTCAGTCACTCCGAACGGTTCAGGTGTATTTGATGTCCAAGCCGACGCCAATGATGAAGATCAACCAGGTCACGCCCACGAAGATGGTGATCCGATCCAGGTTCTTCTCGACCACGGACGAGCCGGAGAGGCTGGACTGGACTCCGCCACCGAACAGCGACGACAAGCCACCCCCCTTACCGCGATGCAACAGCACCAGGACGATCAGCAGC
>NZ_JBAQWU010000538.1:0-5840 GCF_049299075.1 Gordonia sp. (in: high G+C Gram-positive bacteria) | reverse complement strand
CTGTTCTTCTTTGTATTCCTGGGTTTCCTGCTGGACGTGTGGCTGCCGACCTGGGCCGCTTTCCTGATCGTCTTCGGTCTTCTGCTTGGTACCGCGATCCTCGGCATCCTGATCGGTTACCGGCTGTTCAAGAAGCTGCGCGCCCCGGAGAAGACCATCGAGTCGGTCCGCGAGGCCAAAGCCGCACTACTGCCCGGTGGCGGCGAGTCCGCACCACCGGCCGTCGGCGGTTATGCGCACCCGCAGATCCCGCCGGCCGGGCACCACGCACACCGGAGCTGACCCTGGCCACCCTGTCCGGCGCGCCGGACGCCACCCAGGTCAGATTCGACGGCCCCTGGCAGCATTTCGATGTTCGGGCCAATGGTCTGCGCTTCCACGCCGTCGAAGGCATTGCGGACAATCTGACCGATCGCCCACTAGTACTGCTGCTGCACGGCTTCGGCGAGTTCTGGTGGAGCTGGCGACACCAGATCGCCCCGCTCACCGAGGCCGGCTACCATGTCGTCGCCGTCGATCTGCGCGGCTACGGCGACTCCGACAAACCCCCGCGCGGCTACGACGGGTGGACGCTGGCCGGCGACACGCACGCCCTGGTGCGCGCTCTCGGACACAGCGAGGCGACGTTGGTTGGCCACGCCGACGGCGGCCTCGTCTGCTGGGCCACGGCCACCCTGCACCCCCGTTCGGTATCGCGCATTGCGGTCCTGGGCTCCCCCCATCCGCGCGCCCTGCGCCAGGCGGTGCTGACCAACGCCGACGAGCGCCGCGCCTTCTTAGCGCCCTTCCTGCACAACCAGTTGCCGCGCCTCGGCGAGAAGCGACTCACCCGCGGTAGTAGCGCCTGGCTGGACGAGTACTTCCGCGAACGTGCCGGGGCGGCATGGCTGCAGACGCCAGACTTCGCCGACGCCCTCCCCCGCAATCGCGATGCAATGCTGATCCCGGGCGTCGCGCACTGCAGCCTGGAGTACCGGCGCTGGGCCTTCCGCTCGCAGTTCCGCGGGGACGGCCGCCGATTCATGGACCTGATGAACAAACGACTCCACATCCCGGTGCTGGCCATGCGCGGCGACGAGGACGATTACATCCTCGATTCGGTGGTCTCGGCCAGCAGCCATTGGGCAGCCAATTTCGACTACCGGGTGATTCCGGCCGCCGGACACTGGGTGCACGAAGAGAATCCCAGCGAGGTCAACGACAGGTTGCTCCGCCTGCTGGCCGACTAACCGTCAGCGGGCCAGGCAGGCCGCCGTGCTCACCGCTCGTCGCCGCTGTTGCGAGCCCTGAACGTCGGCCCGCACCTGGTCGGCGGTCAGCACGAATCCGGTGTCGTCACCGTCACGCTCGGATGCACCGAAGACGACGCCGAGCACCTGTCCACCCGGAGTGATCATCGGACCGCCAGAATTGCCCGGCCGCACCGAACCGCGCACCGTGTACACCTGGCGCTGCACATCCTCCGGGCTCTGGTAGATATCCGGGCCGACCAGATTCACCGTGTTGCGTAGCCGCACCGGTGTCACGGTGAATGGCCCGTTCTCCGGGAACCCGAGAATGATCGCGTCGTCGCCGGTCCGGCCGGACTGCTCAGCGAACGGCAGCGTCGGCGCCGACAGCCCGGGGACGTCGAGCACGGCAACGTCGTTGCGCGGGTTGTACCACACGACGGTCGCCGCGTACTCGGTCCCGCTCGAGGTCTGCACCGACACCTGATCGGTACCGGCGACGACGTGCGCGTTGGTCATCACCCGCTCCGGGCTGATCACGAAGCCTGAACCTTCCAGCGACTGGCTACACGCGTTGGCCACACCCAGAATCTTCAGCACGCTCGGCTCCGCCCGGCGAACCGCTGCCGCCGAATCCAACTGCGGGTTGGGTGCCTCGACGTTGGCCACCTCGGCCTCGCCCCACGGGCTGATCACCTGCTTGAGACCGGAGGTGTCGAGCAATGCGGTGAAGTCACCAGGCAAATCGCGCAGCCACGTCGGCGCCACCTGATCGACGCCGTCGACCACCTGCGAACCCCGGACGGCCGTGGCGAAACCACTGCTCGACGTCGATCCGCGGATCGGCACCGCGATCAGCCACGCCGCCACCAGGATCGCCAGCACCTGCAGCACGACGCCGACGGCGCTGTCCACCCGACGCAGCCGCAGCGAGTGCAGGCCGCTGCGGGCGGCACGCCCGATCACCATGCCGGAGATCTCGCCGATGATCACCAACCCGGCCAGCAGCAATACCGCCACCAGGATCCGCACCCGCGGATCGTCGATGCCGGAAACGACATGCGGCACCAGCAGAATGCCGGCCACCACCCCGATCAGCACGCCGATCAGGGCCAGCGCCGACGCGGCCGCACCCTGCCGGTAGCCGCTTACTGCGGCGAGCGCGGCGATGGCCAAGATGGCCAGGTCGATCCAGATTGATCCGCTCACCCGTGCGCACTCCCGCCGTCGGGATCGCCGAAGCCGGACACCTGCCGGCCGCCGGTCTCGGCGATCATCTGCTCCAGTGGGCGGACGTCCGCGGTGTCCCACGGCAAATCCCACCCCGCGGCCTCGCTGATCGCGGCCAATAGACCGCCGGTGAAGCCCCAGACGAGGAGACCGTCGTACAGGAACGCCGGCCCTTTGTAGGCGGTCGCGCCCATGATCGAGCGGCTCACCTGGAAGCGATTGGCTGGGTCAAGCAGCTCGCGCAAATTTGTCCGCATCACCCTGGACGTCTCGGCGTTGACGACGCCGACATCGCTCGGCGCGAACCAGTGCCCGAGAACCGGGGTCACTTCGAAGCCGGACGGCACCGGGAACATCGGCAGACTCGCGAGCACCCGCACACCATCGGCACTCAGCCCGGTCTCCTCGCGGGCTTCGCGCAGCGCGGTGCCCACCGGATAGTCGTCGCCCGGATCGCGGCCGCCACCGGGGAAGGCGATTTGACCGCTGTGCGTACGCATGGTGGGCGCCCGTTCGGTCAGCAGCACGTCAGCGTCGGCAGGCAGACCTCCGGGATGGTCGGCAGCGGCCTCGAAGGTGCCACCGAAGAGGACCAGCACCGCGGCCGCGCGCTTAGCCCGGAAGGCCGCGGCCCAGCGCGCACGGTCACCGCCCCGGTTCAGCACGGCCTCGTTCACAGCGGCCGGGTTATCGGTCACCGGGCGCAGCCACGGCGGGATCTCCGTGCGCTCGGTCAGCATGCCAAACGGGTTACCAGGGTGCTTCACGGTGTGTCCCCCGAGACGTCCACGCCGAGTTGGCTGTTGACTACGGCGGCGAGGTCGTCGTAGGAGGTGAAGACGCGCGGCTCGATGGCGGCCACCGTTCCGTCGGCGCGGATCAGGATCGTCGAGGGGTAGACGCGCGGGGTGCGCAGCCCGCGGGCCACCTCGCCGTCGACATCGGCGACGGTGGGCACGTGCACGCCCACTTCGGCAAGAAACTGCAACAGCGCGTAGGGCTTGGCGGCGCCGTCGATGGCGTGCACCAGCAGCACGTCGAGCTGATCGCCCGCCCGGCGGTACAGCTCGTCGAACAGCGGGAGTTCCTTGCGACACGGCAAGCACCACACCGCCCACATGTTGATCACGACCGGACGTCCCGCGGTGGCCTGGCCCAGGTTGAGTCGCTGGCCGTCAGCCAGGCAGATCGCGGACGCAGCGGCCAGCGCGGCTCCGGCCGAGACCGGCCGATCACTCTGCGGACACGGCGGCAGAGCCGCGTCGACCCGTGCCCGAGCGAGAGTCGCATCGTCGACCGGCTCATCGGTCACGCCCTGGGTGGAGCCAGCCGCACTCTGCGGCGGCACGGCGCTGCCGCGCGGCCAGAACGCAATAATCAGCAGGACGGTCACGATGACGAAGGCGATCATCGCCTTAGCTGCCGGCGTTGTTAGTTGTTCCCAGACGCGCTTCACGCTGCCGACCCCCCGACGCCCGCAAGCGCGAGAAGGTGCTCGGTCTCCGGCCCCTTCACGAGTGCGGCCGCTTCGATCTTGTCGGTGGGCCCGGTGCCGTAGGCCGGACAGTCAGTGGCCAGCGTGCAGATACCGCATGCGGGCTTGCGCGCGTGGCAGATCCGGCGTCCATGAAAAATGATCCGGTGACTCAGGTCGGTGTACTCCTTGCGTGGGAACAGTTCCCCGATCACCCGCTCCACCTTCACCGGGTCAGTCTGGTCGGTCCACTCCCAGCGGCTCACCAGTCGCAGAAAATGCGTGTCCACGGTTAGCCCGGGAACCCCGAAGGCATTGCCCAGCACCACGTTCGCGGTTTTGCGGCCGAACCCGGGCAGCGAGACGAGTTCGTCGAGCTTGCCGGGAACCTCGCCGTCAAACCGGGTGACCAATGCTTGGCCGAGGCCGATGATCGAGTGGGCCTTGTTGCGGTAGAAGCCGGTCGAGCGGATCAGCTCCTCGAGTTCGGTGCGGTCGGCACCGGCATAAGCCCAGGCATCCGGGTACCGGGCGAAAAGCGCCGGCGTCACCTGGTTCACCCGCACATCGGTGCACTGCGCGGACAGGATGGTGGCGACCGACAGTTCCAGCGGCGTGGTGAAGTCCAGTTCGCAGTAGACGTGCGGGAATTCGACGGTCAACTGCCGGTACATCCGCCGGGCACGACGAACCAGTCCCAAGCGGGTCTGCTCTTTTCGGCGGCTCATACCCATGAAGATTACCGATGCGCCGCGCCACCACCGGCGACGGAGTCCTCGGCGCGGGCTGAGCTAGGTCACAACTCGGTGTCGGCGCCCGCCTGAATTCGCGAGCACTTGGCGCACTGTGTTTTGGTGGAGGACATGCAAGGACTGGCCGTGATCGTCTTCCCGTTCGTGCTGATGCTGTTCGCCCTGGCCATGGAACGGGTGCAGCGCAACCTCGACAGCCTGACCGTCGGCCGAGCGCAGGTCGACGAGTTCCTGGAAGGCGCCGACGACACCGATGTAAAGAACCTAGCGCGCGAAGGTCTGCCGAGCGCCTTGGACCGCCTCCGTCGCCGCCGAAATCAGCTTGCCGACGAAGATTGATCGATTACCGCGTTCCTCCGCGCGTGTGACCCTAGCAACAATTAAACTCATCCATCGAGTAGCGTGGATCACTGGCGCGTGTGCAGGCGCGGTGGCGACGAGAACGAGAAAGGTTCCTGGTGGACGAGATTCTGGCCCGGGCAGGCATTTTCCAGGGGGTTGAGCCGACCGCAGTTGCGGCCCTCGCGTCCGAACTGACGGAACTCGAGTTCCCTCGCGGACATGTGATCTTCCACGAGGGGGAACCGGGCGACCGGCTCTACATCATCCTGTCCGGCAAGGTAAAGCTCGGCCGCCGGTCGCCGGACGGTCGGGAGAACCTGCTGACCATCATGGGTCCGTCAGACATGTTCGGCGAGCTCTCTATCTTCGATCCCGGCCCGCGGACCTCGTCAGCGACCACCGTTACCGAAGTGCGGGTGGCCACGATGGACCGCGATGCCTTGAAGAAGTGGATCAAGGACCGCCCGGAGATTGCCGAGCAACTGCTGCGCGTGTTGGCCCGCCGCCTGCGCCGCACCAACAACAACCTCGCCGATCTGATCTTCACTGACGTCCCCGGCCGCGTCGCCAAGCAGCTGCTACAGCTCGCTCAGCGCTTCGGCACGCAAGAGGGCGGCGCACTGCGCGTCACCCACGACCTCACCCAAGAAGAGATCGCCCAGCTGGTCGGCGCCTCCCGCGAAACCGTGAACAAGGCACTCGCCGACTTCGCCCAACGCGGCTGGCTGCGGCTGGAGGGCAAGAGCGTGCTAATCGCCGACTCCGAGCGACTGGCCCGCCGCGCTCGCTGACCGAACGACGACGCCGCGCCAC
>NZ_JBAQWU010000537.1:0-2136 GCF_049299075.1 Gordonia sp. (in: high G+C Gram-positive bacteria) | reverse complement strand
GGAGGACCCGAACGTCGACGTCGCCGCCGCCCGCGCCGACCGATCCGGGTTCTCGCTGCGGCAGATTCTGCACCCGGTGCGGCGGCTGTTCGCGCTCGTCTTGCTCGCCGTCGCTGCGGAGACCCTGCTCGGTCTGGCCTTTCCCTCCCTGACCCGGATCGTCCTCGATGCGGCCGCCGATCACGACGGCCACCTCATCACGATCGCCACGGTCGTCGGATTTTCCGTGGTGGCGGCCGGCTGGGTGGTGGGTGCGGCGAGCACACTGCTCTCTGCTCGCGTCGGCGAACGCGTCCTCTATGCCCTGCGGGTGCGCAGTTACGCCCACCTGCAGCGACTGGGTTTGGACTACTACGAACGCGAACTGTCCGGGCGCATCATGACCCGGATGACGACCGACGTCGACGCCCTCTCCGGTTTCCTCCAGACCGGCCTGACGTCGGCAGCGGTTGCTGTGCTCACCGTGATCGGCGTGTTCGCCGCCCTGCTGTTCACCGACTGGCATCTCGGCTTGCTCGTCCTGCCGGTATTCCCGATCCTCGCCGTCGCCACCGTCTGGTTCCGGCGCGTCTCCGGCCGTGCATACACCCGGACCCGGGAACTGGCCGCCACGGTGAACGCCGACTTCCAGGAGAACATCGGCGGTCTGGCCACCACTCGGGCCTACCGGCATACCTCCGTCGCGCAAGTGCACTTCGGCGAGCTCAGCGACGCCTGGGTGGACGCGCGCATGACCTCACAGCGCGCGGTGGCGGTGTACTTCCCGTTCATCATGCTGTGCGCGGACGTCGCCGCGGCGGTGGCGATCGGCGTCGGCGCGCAGCAGATCACGTCCGGCCAGCTCTCGGCTGGCACCCTGGTCGCCTTTGTCCTCTACCTCGCCATGCTCTTCGGCCCGGTCCAGCAGCTGACCAGTGTCTTCGACGCCTATCAGCAGGCGGTGGTCGGTCTGCGTCGGATCGGCGACCTGCTCGCCACGCCCAGTTCCATTCCAGAGGGTTCCGGTCCAGGGGGGTCCACTACGAGAGGTTCCGATACCAACGCCGTCGGCGTCGGAACTGACGTCCGCCTCGACGACGTCAGCTTCCGCTACGCGGGCGCGAGTAGGGACGCGCTCACCGACATCAACCTGCAGGTGCCGCCGGGCACCTCGCTGGCACTGGTTGGTCCGACCGGCGCGGGCAAATCGACCATCGTCAAGCTCCTCGCGCGCTTCTACGATCCGTCCGCGGGATCGGTTCGCGCCGACGGCATCGATCTGCGCGATCACGATCTGCACCGGTACCGCTCCACTCTCGGCGTCGTCCCGCAGGAGGCGCACCTCTTCGCTGGCACCGTCGCCGCCAACATCGCCTACGGTCGGCCCGGTGCCACCCGCCAGCAGATCGCCGACGCGGCGCGCCGGGTGGGTGCGGCACGAGTGATTGCCGAGCTACCCGGCGGGATGAACTTCGCGATCTCCGAACGGGGTCGCAGCCTCTCGTCGGGCCAGCGTCAGTTGATCGCGTTGGCCCGCGCCGAACTCGTCGAACCCGAACTGATCCTGCTCGACGAGGCCACCGCCACCCTCGATCAGGCCACCGAGGCCCAGGTGCTCGCCGCCAGCGCGGCATTGCAACGCAGGCGCACCGCCGTGATCGTCGCCCATCGACTGGCGACCGCCGCCCGCGCGGACCGCATCGCCGTCGTCGCCGACGGGCGGATCGTCGAATCCGGTACCCACCACGAGCTCCTGGCCGCCGGCGGCGCCTACGCGACCCTCTGGGCGGCGGGTGTGGAACCCGACGATGACCCCGGGGCGTGATGTTCCCCACTTACTCGCCAGTCAGCCAGGGACCAGCCAAAGAACCCGACAGACGAGCGCATTGAAGCGTACGATCAACTGTTGGTCGTACCAGGGTGCTAGCACCCTGCGGGCGGCCACGGCCCCGACACAACTCGAACACTAAGAGGCGAGACAACGCTGTGAGCAGTTCCCCTTCGGAAACCGATTACGGACAGAACGAATGGCTGGTCGAGGAAATGTACCAGCGGTTCCAGACCGACCCGAGTTCGGTCGATCCCAGTTGGCACGAGTTGCTCAGGTCGTACACGCCGTCCACCGCGAACGGCGCCGCTCCGGCCACAGCACCGGCC
>NZ_JBAQWU010000536.1:0-7073 GCF_049299075.1 Gordonia sp. (in: high G+C Gram-positive bacteria) | reverse complement strand
GTCCCGTGTGGGGCGCGCGGCTCAGCGCAGCTGCGCGGGCAGGTAGCGCGGTGCGGGATTGCTGCTGTGCCGGTTGTCGCCCTTGGGGTAGTAGAACTTGTGCCATGCCGGGCTCAGGATGAAGGCGCGGTTGGACGTGGCACACGAGACCACGTTGGCGCGCGGGCGGGCGCAGACGGTGGTGCCGACGCTGATCCGCTGGCCGACGTTCAGTACGGGGGCGCGGAAACCGGCCTGCGAGCCGAAGCGGTAGGTGGTGCCCGGTGGGACCCACAGGGGGCCTTGCAGGTCGTTGGTGATCGCGACACCGGTGATTCCCGGCGGCGCGGTGGCTGGACGACCCTGGCATCCCACCGACCCGGGGCGGCCGATCTGGCAGCGCCAGCGGCCCGCGACAAAGAAAACGCGGCCGTCGTCGGCGTAGCGCAGCGACCGGTACTTGCTCACGTTGACCGGGCTGTAGTTTCCGAATTGGAGTTCGGCCGGCACCGGCGCCGCGGCGACCGGAGCGGCGACGAGCGTGCCGAGCAATGCTGCGGAGGCGGCCAGAATCAGGCTGCCGAGCAGCGTCCGACGGCGACGGGGAGTGGTGAGAACGCGCACGAGTCTATTCCACCATGGGCGAGGCCGGTACGCGCTGACGTTGCCGCGATAGGTTCACCTCAAGTCCATCTCGACGTCGCACCGGGCGTGGCGGGCGGCGACACGCCGGGTGCGGCCAAACAGTTTCGCTGTGGACAACCCGCAGGTCTTTGACCTGGAAGAACCCTGGCTTCGCCACCGGCAATTCGTGGTGGCTCCACAGGGTTGTCCACACCGCGACCCGCGCGACGCACAGCTGTGCACATGCTTTCCACAGCGTTACCCACAACAGTCAGTTGCCGTGCGGGTATCCGAGACCTAATCTTCCCGAAGGATCGGATTCATCAGATGGCCACCGAACGCGCGAAGAGCGCGAGCGGGCGAGCGGGCCGAGCAGGCACTGGGTCCGAATATGATTGAGCGGCTAGACACCGGGGAGGAGTGGCTACGTGGTGCGCGATGACACGCAGGACCCGACGCATGCGGAGCCTCCCCCAGCTCCGGAAGAAGCTCTCCGGCAGCCCCCGCAGGACAATGCCGCCGAACAGTCGGTTCTCGGTGGCATGCTGCTCTCCAAGGATGCCATCGCCGACGTCCTGGAACGGATCAAACCCGACGACTTCTACAAGCCGGCACATCAGTCCGTGTACGACGCCATCCTGGAGCTGTACGGCCGCGGCGAGCCGGCCGACGCCGTCACCGTCGCCAATGAACTCGACCGCAAGGGCGAACTTCGTAAGATCGGTGGCGCCCCCTATCTGCACACCTTGATCTCCACGGTGCCGACCGCCGCGAATGCTGGCTTTTACGCCGAGATCGTCGCCGAAAAGGCACTGCTGCGCCGACTTGTCCAGGCTGGCACGCGCATCGTGCAGTACGGCTACGCCGGCGCCGACGGTCAAGACGTCGCCGAGGTGGTGGACCGCGCCCAGGCTGAGATCTACGACGTCACCGAGGGCGGCACCTCCGAGGACTACTCGATCCTCGAAGAGCTGATGCAGCCCACGCTCGATGAGCTCGACGCGATCGCCTCGCGCGGCGGCATCTCCCGCGGTGTGCCGACGGGGTTCGCCGATCTGGACAAGCTGACGAATGGTTTGCAGGGCGGCCAGATGATCATCGTCGCCGCCCGCCCGGGTGTCGGTAAGGCGCTCGCCCTCGACACCCCACTGCCCACGCCGACCGGCTGGACCCGGATGGGCAAGGTCGCCGTGGGCGATCAGCTGATCGGCGCTGATGGCACGCCGACGCGTGTCGTGGCGATCAGCGAGGTGCTGACCGACCGCCCGTGCTTCGAGGTGGTCTTCGCCGACGGCGCCGTCATCGTCGCCGACCGCGACCATCAGTGGTCCGCCGACATCGGCGGGCAGATGCAGGTGCTGACCACCGGTGAACTGCGGGCGCACGCGGGTTCGGCGCGGGTGCCCAACGCCAAGCCGATCGAGCTCCCGGAACGGGAGTTCGGCTACGGTCCGTACACGGTCGCGGCACTGGCCGGGATGGCCTACGACGATCCGGAGATCGCGCTGCGGATCGACGCGGAAGGCCCCGTCGACACGATGACGCTGATGGCCGACCTCGCCGGGCTGATCCCCGAGGAGTATCTGCGCGGATCGGTGCCGCAGCGTCGTGCGCTGCTCGCCGGGCTGCTCGATGCCCGCGCCCGCGTGGAAGCGGACGGCTGGATCACCATCCCGTCGGTGACGCGCCGCATGTCCGATGTGTTGACCGATCTGATCGCCGGACTCGGATACGTCTATCAGCGGATGCCCACCGGCTGGATCCGGATGCACGCCGATGCGGACGTGTTCACTGTCCATCACAAGCTGGTGCGGCACAAGGAGCTGCGCGGTGCGAGTCGCGGCCGCCGGATCGTCGCGATCCGTCCGGTTGCTCCGGTGCCGGTGCGCTGCGTGCAGGTGTCGGCCGCCGACCACCTGTACCTGGCCGGTGAGGCGATGGTGCCCACGCACAATTCGACCCTCGCGATGGACTTTTTGCGGTCGGCGTCGGTCCACAACGGCCTCGCCGCGGCGATGTTCTCCCTGGAAATGGGAAAGAACGAGATCGTGATGCGGCTGCTGTCCGCGGAAGCGCGGGTGAAGCTCGGCGATATGCGCGCGGGAAATCTGAGCGACGACGACTGGAGCCGCCTGGCCCGGCGCATGGGCGAGATCAGCGACGCGCCGCTCTTCATCGACGACTCGCCCAACCTGACCATGATGGAGATCCGCGCCAAGGCTCGCCGCCTGAAGCAGCGGCACGATCTGCGGCTCGTCGTCATCGACTACATGCAGCTGATGAGCTCAGGCAAGAAGGTCGAGTCGCGCCAGCAGGAAGTCTCCGAATTCTCACGCTCCATCAAACTGTTGGCCAAGGAGCTCGACGTTCCGGTGGTGGCCATCAGTCAGCTGAACCGTGGCCCCGAGCAGCGCACCGACAAGCGGCCGCAAGTCTCCGACCTCCGTGAGTCCGGCTCGCTGGAGCAGGACGCCGATATGGTGATCTTGCTGCACCGGCCGGACGCCTTTGAACGCGACGATCCGCGTGCCGGCGAGGCAGACATCATCGTCGGCAAGCACCGTAACGGTCCGACGGCGACCATCACCGTCGCCCATCAGCTGCACCTATCGAAATTTGTCGACATGGCCCGCGGCTGACCGCCGCTGTCGTCCAGACACCGCGCAGACTAGCGAGATGTGACGATATCGCCGGCGGGCATATAGCGATATGAAGAACACGCAACCAGGCGACATCGTCCGAGAGGCGTACTCGGCGAGATCCCAGGAGTATGCGGAGCTCGTTGGCTCTATGGCTTCGACTCACCCATCCGATCGAGCACTGGTAAGCGCCTGGGCCGCCACCCTGGAAGGTCCCGCGCTTGACGTGGGGTGTGGTCCGGGGCAGTGGACGAACTTCCTGACCGAGTGCGGATTAGTTGCGAGCGGGATGGACCTCGTTCCCGAGTTTGTTGAGCGAGCCCGTATGCAGTATCCAGCCCTCTCCTTTGATGTCGGCAGCTTTGCGGCATTGGACGCCGCAACAGACTCATTGGGCGGTTTGCTGTCCTGGTACTCGCTCATTCACCAGAATCCGCAGGACATCCAGATTCCGCTCGCCGAGTTCGCGCGGGCGATCCGGCCGGGCGGGGGGGTGCTGGTGGGCTTCTTTGAAGGAGGATCGGTAGAGGCTTTCGGCCATGCCGTCACTACGGGCTATCGATGGTCCGTGGCTGAACTGAGTCAGGAATTGGTCACTGCTGGCTTCGCGGTGATCGAGACACATACCCGAACCTGGAGTGGATACCGGCCACACGGTGTAATCGTCGCACTCCGACAGAGCTCCCGCTGACGCAGTCGCTGACGGCGAGGCGCCTAGGTGGACGACCACCGGCGGCATGGCCGGTGCCCGACACGCCCGCGCCCGGACCGGGTCATCCGCGCCGCCGCTGGCAACGACGGTGCGGCCCTCTTCGCGCGGGTCGCTCCGATCATGAGGGTGGTCCGCGATGCTGCAGCTTCCGACCCAGAAATGGCCATACAGTTGCAGACGAACGAGGAACAGCGGTGGCGTGCGTTCGGGTGCTGGCAGAAGTCCTCGACGACGTGGACGCTCTCGCGCCAGGGATTACCGTCGCGGCCGCGACCGATCTGGGGTTGGCACTCAACAGCTTCGAGGTGTCTTTACTGCTGACCGTGACGCCGGGATGGTCACTGCCACGCTGGGAGCGGTGACTGATCACGGCTTTGGAGGCCAGCCTGCTCCCGTGAGATACCCAGCGTCGCGCAGAACACGACGAGCCGCCCGCGACAGCGCTCGAGTGCTCGGCCACATTTGCGTACCTGACGACTGGCCCGGTCCGCGGACCGGTGCGCGCTGGGGGTAGAACGAGAGATGTGATTCCGTCCTCCCGGTGCCTCCGCGAAAACGGGCCGGGGACTCGATGAGCACCGGCCGGGCCTTGGTCCCGAGCCTGATCTATGCGGCCCTGACCACTTCGATCGTTAGCTCGCTCGGCATGCTTCTGGTGCCGTCGATCGCTGCCCAACTCGACGTCTCGGTGAGCACCGCCCAATGGATGCTGACCATCAACCTGCTGGTCGGCGCCGTCGCCACCCCGATCATGGGCCGACTGTCCGACGGCGTCAACACCAGACGTCTGCTGCTGATCGCCCTCGGGATCATCCTCATCGGTTCCGCGGTCGCCGCGGCCGCACCGACCTTCGGCATCTTCCTCATTGGCCGCGCCCTGCAGGGTCTGACCTACGGGATCGTGCCGGTGACCATCGTATTGGCCCGGCGGCACCTCGGTGTCGGCAAGGCGGACCCGGCGATCTCCACGCTGTCGGTCACGGTCGCGACCGGTCTCGGGCTCGGGTATCCGCTGACCGGGATCCTGGCCAGTCTCCTCGACTACCGTGTCGCCTTCTGGTTCGCGACCGTCTTCGTGCTGACAGCGATCGTGGTGGTGTGGCGGTGGGTCCCCGCTGACAGCGAAGCCGGGAGTTCGCGCCCGTTCGACACCGCAGGCGCCGCACTCCTGTCCATCGGGCTGGCGGGCCTGCTCATCACTATCAGTCAGGGCTCGCACTGGGGCTGGCTGTCGGCGGCGACCCTCGCCGCCGCGGTCGCCAGCGCGGCCTGCCTCGCCGCGTGGGTTGTCGTCGAACTGCGCTCGCGCGATCCCTTGATCAACCTGCGTGTCATCAAGGCTCCCGACGTTCTCCTCGCCAACCTGACCGCCATCGGTCTCGGCGCCGCGATGTACATGAGTCTGTCGACGATCAGCATCATCGCGCAGGCCCCGAAGGCGACCGGTTACGGTCTCGAACTGCCCCTATTCTGGGCCGGGTTCGTAATGCTCCCGCTGTCGGTCGGCAGCCTCGCTGGCAATCGTCTGGTCCGGCGCCTGGGCCCCGGGTCGATGACCACCATGCTCCCCGCCGGGTCGTCGGTGATGGCCGCCGCCGCCCTCATGATCTGGCTGACCAATGACCAGCTGTGGGAGGTCCTGCTCGGCATGCTCGGCTTCGGCCTCGGCATGGGTGCGGCGTATGCGGCGATGCCGGCGCTTGTCGCGCGTAACGTCGCCGTGTCCGAAGTGGGTAGCGCCGTCAGCTTCAATCAGGTGCTCCGCACCGTCGGCGGCGCGGCGGGCAGCGCGCTTGTCGGCTCGATCCTGGCGGCGCGACCGGGCGAGCACGGCATCACCGTCGCCCTCGGGGTGGCGGCCGTCGCCACGACGACGGTCTGCGTTGCATTGGTGGTTAACCAGGTGCGCGTGAGCCGCAGTCCCACGCAACCGGCCTGAGCGGTGCGGAGGTTGTGGGTCGCGGGTCAGCGCGCAAACAGGTAGGTGTCGTTGACGAATCCGCTGGCGGCGCCGGAGAAGGCGAGCCCGGACGCCGACTGGGTACCCAGCAGCGTGTGGAGCAGCGTCCCCGGGGCGACGGTCACCACGCCGGAGCCGAGGGCAGGGGTGCCGATGCGCAGGTTGGAATTGACGGTGACCACGTATCTGCCGTCGCCGTTCTTCGTCCACAGTTGGTAGACGACACCGGGATTGGGCACCGCGACACCCGCGGGCAGCAGGTACGGAGTCACCTCGGCGCGCGCGGTAGCGGGGGCCAGCTGGCCGCCTGCCGAAGCCGTCATCACTCTCGGTACCGCGTTCGCTGAGCCTCGGTTCAGCGAAATGTCGGCGAGCTCCGAGCGGTAGCCGGCCGAGGCCTTCGTCTCCGACAGCAGACGGTTGGTGTCGAGCTGGGACAGCATGTAAATGTGCTCGGTCACCAGATTGGGGAGATGGCGGGACTCCGCCCGGCGCGGTGCCACGATCGATAGGGCCGCTTCGGACAGGTGGAACGCCCCGATCGTCTTCCCGTTGACTTTCGCGCCAGCGCAGCGGGAAGTCTCCACCAGCAGGGTGGGATCGGTGCTCAAGCGGAAGCCGGCCGGAAGCAACGTCTGTGCGCGGACCTGCTGTTGCGGCGACAGGGTGATCGTGACGCCGAGATTCTCGCAGTTCCGTGCGACGACTGTGGCGATTCGTTCGGCCCCCGGTGCGGCAGTGGCGGCGCCAGCGAGGCCTGTCGTCACCACCGCTGCGGCCATGGCAGCGCCGATCCACTTCGTCGTGCGTCCGAACACGGATCCTCCAGGGAATGTAGGTGATTCAGGGGATTCGTCTGGAGCCGCACGCTACACGAGTCTCCGCTGATCCGATCGTCGCGCGCAGCGCATCGTCGTTGACGTGGGCGGAACGAATTGCCCATCGACCCTGTCGACGGACGTTGGCGATGCGATCCCGCCATGCTTGCGGCGTCGGACCTGATCGTCGCGGTTTGTCGCGAATAGGGGAAATGTGTCGGCGGCGGTCGAAACCTGAACGGTTTCGGCGGTCCAAAAGTGAACAGTCTCTAGTCTAGGTTTTCTTGTTCGGCTTTGATGCTGGGGAGTGTTTCCAGGCCTCGGTCGCGTAGCCGGTAGGA
>NZ_JBAQWU010000535.1:0-3662 GCF_049299075.1 Gordonia sp. (in: high G+C Gram-positive bacteria) | reverse complement strand
GCCTCCTCCCGCCCGCGCCGGTGCGCGCCGACGATCTCGGCAGTCTCCTCGGCAGTGGATCGGCGAGCCTCCCGCCGTCGGCTGTTCCGGCCCGGCTCGGCACACTCCTGGACTACGCCGTCGGCGTTCCCACGCCGGACGCGGTCATGCGGGCCGGTCACGCCGGGGTGATCCGCTACATTTCTGACCGCCGCCCGGGGGCGGAATATATGACCGGCAAACCATTGGCAGCCGCCGAAGCCACGGCGATGCGCGCCACC
Source organism: Gordonia sp. (in: high G+C Gram-positive bacteria) (assembly GCF_049299075.1). Lineage (GTDB taxonomy): Bacteria > Actinomycetota > Actinomycetes > Mycobacteriales > Mycobacteriaceae > Gordonia. The sequence goes on along the minus strand of NZ_JBAQWU010000535.1, from coordinate 3,402 downwards.
GGCCTGGCCGTCGTGTCGAACTATCAGTTCGGTAAGGATGACACTGCCGACTGGAAAGGCGGCTACCCGGCCGGGCGCACGCATGCGGCGCGTGGCGTGGAGATCCACCGGGCGGCCGGAGGACCAGATGGCGCACCGATCTACGTCTCCATCGACGACAATCCGACGCAGACCCAGTTCCTCACCCAGATTGCGCCCTATCTGCTTGGCTGGCGATCGGTGATCGGAGCGGCCCGGATGGGTGTCTACGCCAACGCCCCGACCATTGCGCGGGTGTCGGCCACCGGACTGGCTCACTGGTTCTGGCAGCACGACTGGGGCACGCCGAAGGGTTACCTGCACCCGGCCGCACACCTGCACCAGATCCCCGGACACCTGCACCAGATCCCCGGCCAGACCACGGTCGGCGGGGTGCAGGTCGACGTCAACACCATCGAAAAGGCCGAATACGGTCAGTGGCGATGAGCCGCTGAGCTGGCCGAGCGGGACTCGTGGAACAATAGTTCCTTGTGTTGCGCTGGATAACTGCTGGAGAATCACACGGCCCCGCCCTGATGTCGATGGTGGACGGCATGGTGGCCGGTGTCGAGGTCACCTCGTCGGACATTGCCGAACAGCTGGCTCGCCGCCGCCTGGGCTACGGGCGCGGCGCCCGGATGAAGTTCGAGGCCGACCAGGTCACCATCATCGGTGGCATCCGGCACGGTCAGACCCTGGGCAGTCCGATCGCCATCGAGATTGGCAACACCGAATGGCCTAAGTGGGAGCAAGTCATGTCGGCCGACCCGGTCGACCCGGCCGAGCTCGAAGGCAGCGCCCGCAGCGCTCCGCTCACCCGTCCACGGCCCGGGCACGCCGACTTCTCCGGCATGCTCAAGTATGGTTTCGACGATGCGCGTCAGGTGCTCGAACGCGCCAGCGCCCGAGAAACGGCCGCTCGCGTCGCCGCGGGCACCGTAGCCCGCAACTTCCTGCGCCAAGTCTTCGGGATCGAGGTGCTCTCGCACGTCATCTCGATCGGTGATAGCACCCCGTACGACGGTCCCACCCCCCGTTACGACGACCTCGCCGCCATCGACGAGAGTCCCGTGCGCGCCTTCGGGACCGATGCGCAAGCGTCGATGATCGAGGAGATCGAGGCCGCTAAACGCGACGGCGACACCCTCGGCGGTGTCGTCGAGATCATTGCCACCGGCGTCCCGATCGGTCTCGGCTCGCACGTGTCGGGGGACACCCGACTCGACGCGCGGCTCGCCGGTGCCCTGATGGGTATTCAGGCCATCAAGGGCGTCGAGGTCGGCGATGGTTTCACCACCGCCCGCCGCCGCGGCTCTCAGGCCCATGACGAGATGGTCCCCGGGCCGGACGGGGTGCTGCGCTCGACCAACCGGGCCGGTGGCCTGGAAGGCGGCATGACTAACGGCGAGGACCTGCGTGTTCGGATCGCGATGAAGCCGATCTCCACCGTGCCGCGCGCCCTGGCAACCGTGGACATGGAGACCGGCGAACCGGCCAGCGCCATCCACCAGCGCAGCGATGTCTGTGCGGTCCCGGCCGCCGGGGTCGTCGCCGAATCGATGGTTGCGCTTGTCGTCGCCCAGGCCGCCCTGGAGAAGTTCGGTGGCGACTCGGCCCGCGAGACGGCCGCCAACCTGCGCGGCTACCTGGCGGCCATCGATCTTCGACCGCCGCGGCCGTGACTGCATCGGCGACCCGGCCCCGCGTCGTCCTGACCGGGTTCATGGGGTCGGGCAAGTCGACCGTCGGGCGCGCGCTGGCCGCCGCGCTCGGAGTGGACTATGTGGACACCGATGCGGACATCGAACGACGATTCGGCCGCAGCATTCCCGTGCTCTTCGCCGACGGTGAAGCGGCCTTTCGTGCCGCCGAACGCGATACCGTGCTGGACGTGTTGGCCTCGTCCGACGGCGTGGTGGCGCTCGGCGGGGGATCGGTGACCGTGCCGGAGATCGCCCAGGCCCTCGCTGGCCAGTACGTCGTGTACCTGGAGATCAGTGCCGCCGACGGTTACGCGCGCGTCGCCGACTCCGACCGGCCACTGCTGGCCGACCCTGATCCGGCCGCGCGCTACGCACAACTGCTGGCAGCCCGCACCGGCACCTACCGGGCGGTGGCGACCCAGACCGTTGACGCCGCCCGCCCGGTCCCCGAGGTCGTCGCCGCCATCCTCGCCGCTCTGCCCGAGCCACCCACCGGGCCCCCGATCGCTGGTTGAGCCGGACTGAGGCGCTAGCCGAGGTCCGTGTCGAAACCACCTACTGACCACCAGGAGAACCTATGACCGAGCCCGTGACGGTGGCCGTCCGCGCCGCCAGCCCGTACGACGTGGTGATCGGCCGCGGCCTGCTGCCCGATCTGGCCGCGGCCGCCGCTGGCGCGGACCGGGTGGCGATCATTTTTCAGCCGACGCTGAAAGCGACCGCCGAGCAGATCCGCGAGTATCTTGCCGAGCGCGGTTTCGACGCGCACCGCATCGAGATCCCGGATGCCGAGGACGGTAAGGATCTGCAAGTGGCGGCCTACCTCTGGGACGTCTTCGGGAAGATCGGCATGAAGCGCAACGACAAAGTCGTCAGCCTCGGCGGCGGCGCCGCCACCGATTTGGCCGGGTTCGTCGCCGCCACCTGGATGCGCGGCATCGGTGTCATTCACGTCCCGACCACGCTGCTCGCCATGGTCGATGCGGCCGTCGGCGGCAAGACGGGCATCAACACGGACGCGGGCAAGAACCTAGTCGGCTCGTTCCATGAGCCGGACGCCGTGCTGATCGACCTGGGCACCCTGGAGACGGTGCCGCGCAACGAGATCGTCGCGGGTCTGGCCGAAGTGATCAAAACCGGTTTCATTGCCGATCCGGTGATCCTCGACCTCATCGAAGCCGACCCCGCGGCGGCTGTCGATCCGACCGGCGATGTGCTACCCGAGTTGATCCGTCGATCTGTGCAGGTGAAGGCCGATGTCGTCTCGGCCGACCTGAAGGAGTCCTCGCTCCGCGAAATCCTGAACTACGGCCATACGCTGGGCCACGCCGTGGAGCGCCGGGAGCGCTACAAATGGCGTCACGGCGCCGCCGTCGCCGTCGGCATGATGTTCGCCGCCGAACTCGCTCGTCTGGGCGGCCGCCTCGACGATGCGACTGCCGACCGCCACCGCACCGTGCTCGAAGCCGTCGGCTTGCCGACCACCTACGATCCGGATGCCCTCGGTGACCTGCTCACGTACATGGCGGGGGACAAGAAGAACCGCTCGGGCATGCTGCGCTTCGTCGTGCTCGACGCCCTCGCCCGACCCGGTCGCCTTGAGGCGCCGGACCCGTCGCTGATCGCTGCGGCCTACTCCGCCGTGGCGGCCGACACGCGCGGCACCGGCGGTATTCTGCTG
>NZ_JBAQWU010000534.1:0-5520 GCF_049299075.1 Gordonia sp. (in: high G+C Gram-positive bacteria) | reverse complement strand
GGGAGCGGGCGCGTTCTGCACCTCGGCGCGCAACGCCGGGTCGCCGGTGTAGGCGTCGACGAAGCCCGGTTCGATCCGGTCGAACTCGAGCCCGAGCCGCAGGTACTCGTTCACCAGGTCCGGTCCGGCAGAAGCAGTCATGTCGTCCAACGCTACCGACCCGCAGCGGGCCCGGTAGTGTGCCTGCCATGGCACGCCCCTCCAGTGACCGTGACCCCGGCCTCTACCTCGAATTGGACCGGCGAGAGTGGCGCGAGCTCCGGCAATCGATGCCGATGGTGCTGACCCAAGTCGAGCTGGAGAAGCTCGTCGGTCTCGGCGAGCAGGTCGATCTCACTGAGGTCGCCGAGGTGTATCTGCCACTGTCCCGATTGATCCACCTGCAGGTCGAGGCGCGCCAGCGGCTGTTCGCCGCGACGTCGACGTTCCTGGGTGGTCGCCAGCGCAATCGTCAGGTGCCGTTCGTCATCGGTGTTGCCGGCAGCGTGGCGGTGGGCAAGTCGACCACTGCCCGCGTATTGGCCACTCTGCTGTCCCGGTGGGATTCGCATCCGAAGGTCGATCTGGTCACCACCGACGGTTTCCTCTACCCGACCGCCGAGTTGCAGCGCCGCGGCATCATGCACCGCAAAGGTTTTCCCGAGTCATACGACCGCCGGGCCCTGCTGCGCTTTGTCACCGATGTGAAGTCCGGTGCCGAGTCGGTGCGCGCGCCGGTGTATTCGCATGTCTCCTACGACATCGTGCCGGGCGAATTCCACGAGGTGAATCAGCCCGACATTCTGATTCTCGAGGGCCTCAACGTTCTCCAGACCGGTCCGACGCTCACCGTCTCCGACCTATTCGACTTCTCCATTTACGTGGATGCGAAGCTGTCGGACATCGAGACCTGGTACGTCTCCCGATTCCTGCAGATGCGGACGACGTCGTTCGCCGACCCGGAATCGCACTTCCATCATTACGCGTCCCTGACCGACGAGCAGGCCACTATCGCCGCCCGGGATATCTGGATGTCGATCAATCGTCCCAATCTGATTGAGAACATCCTGCCCACCCGCCCCCGCGCGACCTTGGTGCTACGCAAGGATCGCGATCACTCAATCAACCGCGTCCGCCTCCGCAAGCTCTGAACGTCCTGGTCAGAACTTGCCGAAGGCGACGCCGCGCCAGCCCCAGCCGTTCGCCAGGGCGGTCTCTTGCAGGGGTTTCTTGATCTCGCTGGTGTCGAATTTGTAGTCGTAGACGACGCCGAAACGCAGGTCTTCCTCGCGGAAAGCCACGGCGGTCCCAAAGGATATTTCCTTCTTCTGTCCGCGGAAGCCCTCGGCGGCCGCCGACAACTGCGGGACCCCTGCCCGCCACGAGACGGTCCACTCTTGGTCGACGGCGCGGATCTCACCGGCGGCCTCGTCGAACTTCATCAGGATGCGGAAGACGCGTTCGGTACCGGCTTTGGCGAAGATCTCGTACCAGCGGGCGTCGACGATCTTCCACTCGGCAATCAGGTCCACGCCCTCGCCGCGGCCGTCGCGCACACTCCAGGGGGCGGTGGGCCGGTTCAGGCTGAGCAGTTGTTGCGCCACCACTCCCACCGGCTGGGGCACCGTCCCCTTGGGTGCGGATTTGCTCCCGGTCACGAAGTCGAACATGCCCATCACGGCCCCCTGCAGGTTTTGCCTACCTGAAGCCTAGCGGGCAATCGCTATCGGGTGAGGTCGGCGACCAATGCGCCGGTCACCGACACCAGATCGGCCGGTGCGATCTCGATCTCCAGTCCACGCTTGCCTGCACTGGTCAGAATCCGATCCCACTGCAGCGCCGAAGTATCCACGACGACGGGCAGCGCAGTTTTCTGCCCGAGCGGGGCAACGCCGCCCAGCACGTAGCCGGTCGCCCGCGTGACGGAGGCCGGCGGGGCCATCAGCGTCTTGGCCACCCCGAACGCCTTAGCGGCGGCTTTGAGGGAGAGTTTCTGCGGCACCGGCAGCACCGTGACGCCGAGCTTGCGGTCACCGAGGTCGACGACGAGCGTCTTGAATATCTGTGCAGGTGCCACGCCGAGCCGGTCGCCCATGATCGCGACGGCTTCGGCGCCATAATCGGCGTTTTTCCTATCGTGCGCGTAGTGGTGCACCACGTGCTCGATATCCGCGGCGGTCAGGGCTGCGATGGCCGGAGTCGCCGCCATCTACTTGCCGTATCGGCGCCCGCGCGCGGCAAAGTCGCGGAGCGCGCGCAAGAAGTCGACGCGGCGGAACTCCGGCCAGTAGGCGTCGGTGAACCACATTTCCGAGTAGGCACTCTGCCACAGCAGGAAGCCGCTGAGCCGCTGCTCCCCGGACGTCCGGATCACCAGGTCCGGATCAGGCTGACCGGACGTGTAGAGGTTGGCGTCGATCCCCGCAACCGAGACCGCATCGATCAGTTCGGCGGCACCCGCGCCCGCGGCGAGCTTCTCGCGCAACAGCGCCTGCACGGCGTCGACGATCTCCTGCCGGCCGCCGTAGCCGACAGCGACGTTGACGGTCATCACGCTCCGACCCGCGGTCCGCGCCGCGGCATCGCGCAGACGCGCGGCGACGTTGTCGGGCAGCACCTCCAGATTGCCGACCAGGTGCACGCGCCAGTCGCCGCCGGGCGCATCGGCGATCTCGTCGACAATGTCCGGGACGATCTCCATCAACGCGTCGAGTTCGTCGGAGGCGCGCGCCAGATTCTCGGTCGAGAGCAGATAGACGGTCATCGTCCCGATGCCCAGCTCCGAACACCAGCCGACCATATCGGCGATCCGCTTGGCGCCGACACGATGCCCGTGGGCGACGTCTTCGAAGCCAGCCTCCCGCGCCCACCGGCGGTTGCCGTCGCAGATGATCGCCACGTGCCGGGGGATCTGGTCGCCCTCCATGAGCTGGACCAGGCGGCCTTCGTATATGCGGTACAGGCCACCGCGCACGCTCTCCGGGATCAGTTTCACAGGCCAGATCTTACGCCCGCCGGAGGTTACCGGGAGGAAACTTACGGTAGCGTAGGTTCTATGACCGAGACGCTGCCAGCGCTAGACGCCGACGGACAGCTCAAGCCCACACTGCGCGGAGTCATCCACAAGTACTCCGCGTTCATCGCCATTGCGGTCGGCATTATTTTGATCGTCGGCACCGCGCGGCACCGAGACGCACTCGACATCGTTTCCGTATGTATCTACGTCGTCGGTATCACCGGACTGTTCACCACCAGCAGCATCTACCACCGCATCTCGTGGGTCAATCCGCGACACCAGATCGCCATGAAACGCGCCGACCACTCGATGATCTTCGTGTTCATCGCGGCCACGTACACGCCGTTCTGCATGATGGGCTTGGATAGCCCGACCCGCTGGTGGGTGCTCGGCATCGTGTGGCTCGGGGCTGTGGCCGGGGTCGTGTTGAAGCTGATCTGGCCGGGATCGCCACGCTGGCTCGGCACCTCGCTGTACATCCTCCTCGGCTGGGTCGCAGCCTTCGTGCTCCCCGAGTTGCTGCACAACACCGGTGCCGCGGTGGTCGTGCTGCTCGCCATCGGTGGTGTCTTCTACAGCGTCGGAGGCGTGTTCTTCGCACTGCGCTGGCCCGAACCGTGGCCCGGCGTGTTCGGTCACCACGAGGTCTTCCACCTGTGCACCGCGATCGCGGCGATACTGCACTACGTCGCCGTGTGGCTGCTGGTACTCGGCGCGTAGACTCCTGCGCGTGCTGACCACCGCGGAGAATGCGACACGTTCGCTTCCACGGTTGCGCGCAGCCTCCGTCGGGATCGTCGGCGCGGGACCCGGCATCGTCGCGCACTCGCTGGGCCACGGTTCGCTTCCGGGAACCAGCGGCCTGCTGATCGTCGGCAGTGCGGGCGTGGGTCTGGGTCTCGTCGCACAGCGCAGCACCCGCCTCCTCCCCTTGTTGGCCGCCAGCCAGGTGCTGATTCATCTGCTGCTGATCGCCCTCACCGGACACCACCACCAGCTTGTCACCGCGCCCATGCTCGCAGTCCACCTGCTTGGCACCCTCGCCGCGCTCGCCCTGGTCCGGGCCGCCGAACATCTGGTTCGCGCCGTCGCAGGCCTCGCGCTGCGCGTCGCCGCACTCACCGGGTCGGAGCCGGTGGAACCGCGCTGCGCCGGGGTCGCCCCGGCCCGATCATCATTCCGCCCGCACACCCTGAGCTACCTGGGCACCGTCGGAACCCGCGGTCCGCCCGCCCTCTCGAAGTCAGTCCTGACCCTGCCGTGAGCTAGCAGTACCGCGGCGGGGATCTTCTTCTTCGAAAGGTAACTCCTCGCCGTGTCCTCTACACGCATGTCCACATCTCGAATGTCCACAGCTACCGCCGTCCTCCTCAAACGCCTGCACTTTTACGCCGGGATCCTGGTGGCCCCGTTCCTGCTCGTCGCCGCGATCAGCGGCGGGCTCTACGCGCTCGCCCCACAAGCCGAACAACTCATCTACCGCGCGCAACTGCACACCGACTCGACCGGCCCGAACCATTCCATCGCCGAACAGATCGAGGCGGCCGCGGCGACCCGGCCCGACCTCACCGTCACTGCAGTGCGCCCGGCACCCGAACCGGGCGACACGACCCGGGTCCTGTTCGAGGACCCGACGCTCGGCGAATCAACCAGCCTTGCTGTCTTCGTCGATCCCGTCACGCTGCGAGTGGCCGGCGAGCTGCCCAGCTACGGCAGCAGCGGCTCACTGCCCGTGCGGACCTGGCTCGACAGCCTGCACCGCGACCTTCATCTGGGTGAACCCGGACGCTTGTACAGCGAGCTCGCCGCGTCCTGGCTGTGGGTAATCGCCCTGGCCGGTCTGGCGCTCTGGGTCATCAACCGCCGCAAGACTAAGCCCCTCCGGAGCACCCCCCGCACGCGGACGTTGAACTGGCATGCCGTCACCGGGGTCTGGATCATCGTCGCGCTGCTCTTCCTGTCGGCGACTGGACTGACCTGGTCGCGTTACGCGGGCGAGAACATCACCGACCTGCGGGCCGCGCTGAGCTGGACCCAACCCACGCTCAGCACCGCACTAGACGCCTCCGCCGCACCGGCGGCAAGCAGCGGTGGTCACGGCCACGGTGACCACGGCGCACCCGCCGCTACCGGCAGCGCGGCGGCCGCTACGGCGAACGCTGGCTACGCCGACACCGCACTAGCGCTGGCCCGGTCGGCCGGTGTCGGCGGCTCCGACGCCGTACAGATCTCCATCCCCAGCGATGACACAACGGCCTTCACCGTCACCGAGGTCCGCGCGCCGTGGCAGTTCTCGCCGAACAGCGCCGCCGTCGATCCGCGGGCCGACCAGGTGATCGGCGTCAACTGGTTCGCCGATTGGCCGGTCGCCGCACAGCTCGCCAACCTGGGGATCGCCTTGCATATGGGCATCCTGTTTGGTCTGCTGAACCAGGTGGTGTTGTTCGCCGTCGCGGTCGCATTAACGGTGATGATCGTCGCGGGCTACCGGATGTGGTGGCTGCGGCGCCCCCGCGGCGCGCACC
>NZ_JBAQWU010000533.1:0-3796 GCF_049299075.1 Gordonia sp. (in: high G+C Gram-positive bacteria) | reverse complement strand
GGACGTCACTTTCGCGCGCAAGCAGCGCGGTGTTGATCTCCAGCTGGACTTCGCGGTCACGGGCGTCGCCGAGCACTTCGCCCAGCGCGCGGAGTTCGTCGGTGAGGCCGTCGATACTCGCCGGCGCCAGGACTTCCGGGAACGACGTGAGAACCGAGCGCAGCTTGCGGGCGGTGACTCGCATCTGGTGGACGGCGTCGAAGGCATTCTCGCGGACCAGCGGATCGGTGGCCACCAGCGTGTTGAAGTGCACCCCCAGGATGTGTACGAGCAGTTCCAGAGCTGTCGCCTTTGACGGCAAGGCCGGTGGCCGATGCATGTGCGGTTCGGCGCCGATCGCGCGCGCCAACTTGGAGGCGCTCGATGCCTTGCGGGCCCCGGCAGCCCGCAGCTTCTTGCGCGCCGCCTTCAGCAGCGCGGTATCGCCGCCGGTGAGCTCGAACTCCCACTCGGCCCATTCCTGGGTGTGCTGAGTCTGGTGCGCGTGGGCGATCACCTTGTCGTCGCAGAACTCGGCGAGCGACTGGCCGTGGACATCCTGCACGACGGTGACGGTCCGGTCGGTGACGATCTCGGCGACGGGGATCAGTGCGCGATTGCGGACGATGGCCAGGAGCATCTCGCGGATCGTCGCGGGGATCTCGCCGTCGGCCGGGGCGTCGGAGAAGTTGACCGCCAGCTCTCGGCGCGAGTCGGCCTCCGATCCGGGACGCTTGAGGTGCCAGCCGGCATCGGTGCCGCCGGTGCGGCGACGCAGCGTGATCTTGCGGGCGGCGAGGTCGTGCGTCGCGGTGTCGAGGTAGGTGGCGCGCAACTCATAGCGCTGAGGTGCCGCGCTCGAACCCCCGGGCACCAGGTCACTGAGATCGGGCGCAGCCTGGTCGGCGTCGACGTCGAACTTCAATTCCACTTCGACGGTTTCGTGTGCACTCAACGGTTGCCTCCTACGGCGAAATGGTCGGTGGCCGCGACCAACTGGTCGACGATGCCGGGCTCGAACGATGCGTGTCCGGCATCGTCGATGATCTTTAGCTGGGCCTGCGGCCAGGCGCGGTGCAGATCCCAGGCGCTACGCATCGGGCAGACGACGTCGTACCGCCCCTGCACGATCACGGCCGGAATATGCCGGATCGCTTCGATATTCGCCAGCAACTGGCCCTCGTCGAGGAAGCCGTGGTTGACGAAGTAGTGATTCTCGATGCTGGCGAAGGCGAGATCGAAGCGGTCGCCCTCGGCTGAATTCTTTTGTGGCAGAAGGTGACTGGTCCTGTTCTCCCATCGCGTCCACGCGCTGGCTGCGCGCTGCGCGAGGTCTTTGTCGGTGCCGGTGAGCCGTCGGTGGTAGGCGGCCACAAGGTCTCCGCTGCGCTCGTCGACGGGGATCGGCGCGAGGTAGCGCTCCCATTCGTCGGGAAAAATGTGGGCGGCACCGCCGTTGTAGTACCAGTCGATCTCACTGCGGCGCAGCAAGAAGATCCCGCGCAGAACCAGTTCCGTCACGCGCTCGGGATGTGTTTGGGCGTACGCCAACCCGAGGGTCGAACCCCACGAACCGCCGAACACCTGCCACGCCTCGATGGCCAGGTGCTCGCGCAGCCGCTCGAGGTCGGCGATCAGCGCCTGCGTGTGGTTGACGCTCAGATCGGCGCCGTCGGCGATATGTGGACGCGACTTGCCGCAACCGCGCTGATCGAAGAGCACGATGCGGTAGCGGGCGGGATCGAAGAACCGGCGCTGCTCACCGGAGGTGCCGCCGCCGGGGCCGCCGTGCACAAAGACGACGGGCTTGCCGTCGGGGTTCCCCGAGCATTCCCAGTAGATCTCCTGGCCGTCACCGACGGCGAGGTGTCCAGCGGCGTACGGCTCCAGCGAGGGGTACAGGGTGCGCATAAGGTCCAGCCTATCGGCCAGATGCGTGCGCCGTCGGGTGGGCGCGGGCCGGGTTGGTGCGGACCGCGTCAGTATGAGTGTTCTCGCCCGGGGAAAGTCTGGGCCGCAACCTCCGCCGCGTAGGTGCGGGCGGCGGTGAGTAAGGCGCCACCGGTATCGGCGTAGCGTTTGACGAACTTTGCGGTCTTGCCGTGGGTGAAACCGGCCATATCTTGCCAGACCAGCACCTGCGCATCGGTCTCGTGGCCAGCCCCGATCCCGACAGTCGGGATGGTCAGCTTCCGGGTGATCTGGGCGGCCAACTCGGCCGGCACCATCTCCATGACGACAGCAAAGGCCCCCGCCTCCTGCACGGCGATGGCATCGGCGATCAACTGGTCGGCACCGGCGCCGCGGCCCTGTACGCGATAACCGCCGAGATTGTTGACGCTCTGCGGGGTGAAACCGATGTGGCCCATCACCGGAATGCCAGCGGCCGTCAGCGCGGCGATCTGCGGGGTGACCCGCTCACCGCCCTCGAGTTTCACCGCATGCGCGTTGCCCTCTTTGAAGAAGCGGATCGACGATTCGAGGGCCTGCTGCGGACTCACCTCGTAGCTGCCGAACGGCAGATCGGCCACGACCAAGGCGTGCGGCGCACCGCGTACCACGGCGCGGACCAGGGGGAGGAGTTCGTCGATGGTGATCGGCACGGTGGTGTCGTAGCCGTAGACGACGTTGGCGGCGGAGTCGCCGACCAACAGCACCGGGATCTGCGCCTCGTCGAAAATCCGGGCGGTCGAGTAGTCGTATGCGGTGAGCATCGCCCATTTGCGGCTCTCGGCCTTCCATTCGGCGAGGTGCGGCATGCGGGTGACGCGGCGCGGGACGGGAGAATCAGCACCGGCCGCCGCAGCGTTGCCGGGAGTGGATGAACCGTAGACGGATGCGTCGGACATCGTTGGTCTCATTTCTGCCTCGAGTCCCGCGAATGCGGGTACCCGGGTTGGTGTGGACTCCTTCAGTCTTGCACCGCGCAGCGGCGACGTCACCGCTGTGCCCGGTGGTCTTTGTCACAACGGCGGGCACTCGGTGAACGGCGACTCGGCGCAGGGTCGGATCGCGCGAGGCGTAACACGCGCGTAACAGGTGGGGCATAGGGTGCGAGCATGGATCGGCAACAAGAATTCGTGCTGCGCACCTTGGAAGAGCGAGATATCCGCTTCGTCCGCCTGTGGTTCACTGACATTCTGGGCTACCTCAAGTCCGTGGCGATTGCTCCGGCCGAGCTCGAAGGCGCTTTCGCCGAGGGCATTGGCTTCGACGGCTCGGCCATCGAGGGCTTCTCGCGCGTATTCGAGGCCGATATGGTGGCCAAGCCCGATCCGTCGACATTCCAGGTGCTGCCGTGGGACACCGAGGGCGTCAACTACTCGGCCCGGATGTTCTGCGATATCGCCATGCCCGACGGCACGCCGACCTGGGCCGACCCGCGGCATGTGCTGCGCCGGCAGCTGAGTAAGGCCGCCGACCAGGGATTCACCTGTTACGTGCACCCCGAGATCGAGTTCTACCTGCTCAAGAACCTGCCCACCGACGGCAGCGAGCCTGAGCCTGCCGATAACGGCGGCTACTTCGATCAGGCCGTGCACGATGCGGCCCCGAACTTCCGGCGCCACGCCATCGAAGCGCTCGAGGCGATGGGCATCTCCGTCGAATTTTCGCACCATGAGGGCGGACCCGGCCAGCAGGAGATCGACCTGCGCTATGCCGATGCGCTGTCTATGGCCGACAACGTGATGACTTTCCGCTACCTCATCAAGGAGGTGGCCATCGGCGACGGTGTGCGCGCGACGTTCATGCCGAAGCCGTTCACCAACCACCCGGGCTCGGCCATGCACACGCACCTGAGCCTGTTCGAGGGCGA
>NZ_JBAQWU010000532.1:0-1782 GCF_049299075.1 Gordonia sp. (in: high G+C Gram-positive bacteria) | reverse complement strand
TGGCTGCGGGGCGGCCGCCGCCGGGTTGAGGGAGTGCTCGACGAAGTCGCGGCAGCTGGGGTAGCGGTCGGCGGGGTTCTTGGCGAGGGCGCGGGCAAAGACCGGGTCGAGGGCGGCCAGCTCGGGGCGGCGGCTGGAGATCAGTGGTGGCGCTTGGTAGCCGTGCGCGTGCACCAGCGCCATCGGGGAGTCGCTGACGAAGGGTGGGGCGCCGGTGAGTAGTTCGTAGAGGGTGCAGGCGAGGGCGTATTGGTCCGAGGCTGGCGTCGGCGGCCGTCCGTCGATCACTTCGGGGGCACCGTAGTTCAGGGTACCGATGAACATGTTGGTGCCGGTTAGTCCGGTGGCGCCAGTGAGCTTGGCGATGCCGAAGTCGAGCACGGTGGCGTGTAGTTGCCCGTTCTCCCGGGTGAGGAAGATGTTGGCCGGTTTGATGTCGCGGTGGATGACGGCCCGGGAGTGGGCGTAATCGAGGGCATCGGCAACCTGCCGCGCGACAGCGCCGATCTCCGCGTCGTTCAGCCTTTGGGATGCCAGGTCGCTGCCGTCGAGATTGCGCATCGTGAACCAGGCGTCGCCGTCGGAGACGCCGTGTGCGTAGACGGTGATGATCGACGGGTGATGCAGGTTGGCTGCCGTACGCGCCTCCCGGGCGAATCGTTCGGCGAAATCCGCCGGGTTCCCCGCGCCCGTAGTGATCACCTTGAGGGCTTCGCGGCGCTGGAGAGTCGGGTTCTCGACGAGGTATACGGTGCCCATACCTCCCCGGCCGAGTCGTTTGATCACGGTGTAGCCGGCGAACGTGGTTCCGGGCGACAATTCCATGCTGAGTGTTCTCCTAGCGGGAATGCTGGGCGGCTTTGGCGCGATGTGTGTAACTCACTCATCGTTCCGTGTCGAAGCGCGGTTCGGTATCGGTTGAACCGATGAACTGATGCGGTTGGGCGCGCGGGCGGCCTTGACCTCGGTGCGCTGACTCGCCTAGCGGCTCGTCGGCTACTCGATCAGTCCAGCGAGGCAGGACGAGGAACGAGCCCGTGTCGAAATTACACGTCCAAGATCAGGGTGACCGGACCGTCGTTGGTCAGCGACACCTTCATGTCGGCGCCGAAGCGACCCGTCGCGACCGTCGCGCCCAGGGACCGTAGCGTCGCCGTGAGCTCATCAAGCAGCGGCTGCGCCATCGCGCCGGGGGCCGCGGCGTTCCACGAAGGCCGACGGCCCTTCTCCGTGTTGGCATAGAGAGTGAACTGGCTGATCACCAGGATCGGCGCCGTCAAGTCGGCCGCCGACTGTTCCGGGCCGTCGTCACTGTGGAAGATCCGCAGCCGCCAGATCTTGTCGGCGAGCCGGCAGGCGTGATCGGGGGTGTCGTCGTGGGTGACGCCGATGAACGCGACGAGGCCGAGGGAATCAGCGGGTAGATCGAGCACGCCGAGCACCGCGCCGTCGACGGCGACCGACGCCGCACTGACCCGCTGGACGACTGCTCGCATAGTGGTGAAGCCGCGTGCGGTTTCTTGGGCGGCTCAGGTGTAGAGGTTCTCGACTGGCTCGGGCAGGAGCATCGCGGTGAGCCAGCCGACGATCGAGATGATCAGGGCGCCGAAGATCGCCGCCCAGAAGAAACTGTCGACAGCCAGGCCCCAATGCGTGAGGTTGTTGGTGATCCACGCGGTGATTTCCAGCATGAACGCATTGATGATGATGTGGATCAGGCCCAGCGTGAGGATGTACAGCGGAATCGACAGCACCTGGACGATCGGCTTGATGAAGGCGTTC
>NZ_JBAQWU010000531.1:0-14619 GCF_049299075.1 Gordonia sp. (in: high G+C Gram-positive bacteria) | reverse complement strand
CCTCGGCACGGGAACGCTCGGCGGGGGCGTTCGCCTTTGGCGCGCCGCCCTGCTGCGCGCGGATGGCGTCGATCAGGTCGCCCTTGCGCATTCCCGAGATGCCCTTGATGCCGAGCTCACCGGCGAGGCCGCGAAGTTGCGGCAGCAGCATGGCGGAGAGGCCGCGCTTGCTGGCGTCGGTGGTCTGCAGGTCCGTATCGGTCACGGAAATCCTTTCGTCCCCGGCAGCAGAGGCCGCCGGGTCCACTGTTGATTCAGCGGTGTGAAAATACTCGATGTTCTGTCGCGGCGGAGGATTCGCGGTCGGTCCGCAGGTGCTGCCGCGCTACTTCTGGAGGTCGTCGCAGAGGTGACGGCCGCGGTGGTGACTCGACCAAGATGCTCGGAACAGCTATCTACGCGGCGGAACGGTGCAAGTGTAGCACCGCAGCAGTCACGTATGCAGTACAACACCCGTACCGATAGCTACCGACGTCATCTCGAATCCGGCGGCGGCGCCGAGTGTGGCTTCACCTTCACCCAGTTCAACAGTACCCAACACCAGCACCGACGGGCCCGCCCCGGAAACGGTCGCGGCGTGGCCGCGCTCGCGTAGCGCCATGACCAGCGCATAGGTCTCCGGCATGGCCGGTGCCCGGTAGTCCTGGTGCAGGCGATCGGCGGTGGCATCCATCAGACAGGTCGGATCGGTCGTCAACGCGACGACGGCCAGCGCGGCGCGACTCAGGTTGAAGATCGCGTCGACGCGCGGAACCTCGTCCGGCAACAGCCCCCGGGTCACCGCGGTGGACGATTCGGTCTTCGGCACAAAAGCTGTGGCCGTGATCGCCGGGTGCAGCGGCAGCCGGCGCGCGAAGTAGCCGCCAGCGTTATCCATCCACGTCACCACGGCGCCACCCAGCACACTCGCGGCGGCATTGTCGGGGTGTCCCTCGAACTCACCGGACAGCTGGACCAGTTCTTCCTCGGTGAGCGCGGGGCGTCGTCCGTCCGCGGCGATCAGCGCCGACGCGGCTGCCAATCCGCCGACGACGGCGGCGGCGGACGATCCGAGTCCCCTCGAGTGCGGGATCACGTTGGTGCACTCGAGTTGCAGCCCGGGCACCGCGACGCCCGCGAACTCCAATCCGCGAATCACCGCGCGCGCCACCAAATGGCTGGCATCGCGGGGCACGTCGTCGACGGCCTCGCCGGTCACCTCCACCCGCACGCCCTCGTCGGCGACAGTCACCACTACGCCGTCGTAGATTCCCAGTGCGAGGCCGAGGCAGTCGAAGCCCGGGCCGAGGTTCGCCGTCGATGCCGGAACTCGCACCTGCACGCGCAGGCCCGGGGCCAGCTGCCACCGGGCATCCGGCGCGCCGAACGCCGCGGTGGGAGTCGAGTTCATGGGCAACAAGCTATCGGACGCCGAGCGCGTCGGCGACGGCCACCGGATCAACGCCGATGGCATCGACCTGCGGCATCCCGGCGAGCGCGGTGTCGGGATCCTTGAGGCCGTTGCCGGTCACGGTGCACACCACCAGCGAGCCGGGCTTCACCCAGCCTTCGGCGGCCGAGGCCAGCAGACCGGCGACACTCGCGGCCGAAGCGGGCTCAACAAAGACGCCGACCTTCCCCGCCAGCAGGCGGTAGGCCTCAAGCAGCTTCTCGTCGGTGGCGGCGCGGAACATGCCGTTCGACTCGTCCTTGGCGGCGACCGCCTGATTCCAGCTGGCCGGGGCGCCGATCCGGATGGCGGTCGCAATGGTTTCCGGGTTGCTCACCGGCTTCCCGAGCACCAACGGCGCGGCGCCTGCGGCCTGCACTCCGAGCATGCGCGGCAACGAGTCGATGATCCCGTCCGCATGGTATTCGCGGTAGCCCTTCCAGTACGCGGTGATGTTGCCGGCGTTGCCAACGGGCAGTGCGTGCACATCGGGGGCGCGACCGAGGACATCGACGATCTCGAACGCGGCAGTCTTCTGCCCCTCGATGCGGGCCGGGTTCACCGAATTGACCAGCTCGATCTCCGGGTAGTCGGAGGTCACCTTGCGGGCCAGTTCCAGACAGTCGTCGAAGTTACCTTGGACCTGAATCACTTTGGCACCGTGCATGACGGCCTGGGCAAGCTTGCCCATGGCGATCTTGCCCTCGGGAATGAGGACGGCGCTGGTGATGCCCGCGCGGGTGGCGTACGCGGCCGCCGAGGCGGACGTGTTGCCGGTCGAAGCACACAGAACGGCCCGCTTGCCGTTGTTCACCGCGGTCGTGACGGCCATCGTCATACCGCGATCCTTGAACGAACCCGTCGGGTTCAGTCCTTCGACCTTGAGGTACACCTCGCACCCGGTGATCTCGGACAGGTACGGCGCCGAGATGAGCGGGGTGGCGCCCTCCTGGAGCGTGACGATCTGCCAGTCGTCGCCGACCGGCATCCGATCACGGTAGGCCTCGATCAGGCCCGGCCACCCGCGGTGAACTGGGCTGTAGTTCGCGTTACTCATTGGTTCCCTCCATACGGAGCACACTGGACACCTTGATGACGGTATCCATTTGTTCGAGTGCGGCCACGGTTTCCGACTGTGCACGGTCGGCTGCACGATGGGTGACGATGGTGAGCCGAGCCTCATCGCCGGCGCCCTCTTGCCGCATCGCGGCGATGCTGACGCCATTGAGGGCGAACTCGCCGGCAACCTGGGCCAGCACACCGGGACGGTCGGCGACCTTCATTGCGACGTAGTACCGCGTCTGGACGTCGTCGATCGAGGCGATCGGCAGCGAGGCATAGGTCGACTCGAGCGGGCCGCGGCCGCTGTACACGCGGTTGCGTGCCGCCATCACCAGGTCGCCCATCACCGCTGCCGCGGTCGGTGCACCACCGGCGCCCTGCCCGTAGAACATCAGACGACCGGCGTTCTCGGACTCCACGACCACGGCGTTGAAGGCGCCGTTCACCGTCGCAAGCGGGTGCTCCAGCGGGATCAGCGCCGGGTAGACGCGAGCCGAAATGCTTTCCGTCCCACCGTCGTTCAGTCGCTCGCAGATCGCGAGTAACTTGACGGTGCAGTCAAACTTTGCGGCGGCCGCGAGGTCGGCCGGGGTGATCTTGGTGATCCCTTCGCGGTAGACGTCGTCGGCGGTGACCCGCGAGTGGAATGCGATCGAGGCGAGGATGGCGGCCTTGGAGGCAGCGTCGTAGCCTTCGACGTCGGCGGTCGGGTCGGCCTCGGCATAGCCCAACCTGCCAGCCTCGGCGAGCACGTCGCTGTAGTCCGCGCCGGTCTCGGCCATCTCCGAAAGGATGTAGTTGGTGGTGCCGTTGACGATGCCGGCGACTCGGTTCACCGAATCTCCCGCTAGCGACTGGGTCAACGGACGGATCACCGGGATCGCCCCGGCGACGGCTGCCTCGAAGTAGAGGTCGACGCGGTTGCGGGCGGCGGCGTCGGACAGTTCGCCCGAGTGCGCAGCCATCAGTGCTTTATTGGCGGTGACTACCGACTTGCCTGCCTCAAGTGCCTGTCGGATCAGCGTGCGCGGCAGGTCGATTCCGCCGATGAGCTCGACCACGATGTCGATATCGGCGCGGGTGACCAGTGCGGCCGCATCATCAGTGAGCAACGCCGGGTCCACACCCTCGCGGGGCACCGTCAGATCGCGCACAGCCACGCCACGCACCACCACGGGAGCACCCACGCGGGCCTGGATGTCGGCGGCGTTGTCCGTCAGAATGCGGACGACTTCGGCGCCCACATTGCCCATGCCGAGTACGGCGACACCGATTGGTTCTGCACCGATTGGTTCTGCACCGATTGGTTCTACACCGATTGGTGTCTGGACGGGGTCAGTCATTGCCTACCTCCAGGCTCAGGAAGTCATCGAGGGTTTCCCGCCGCAGCATCGGGCGGGATTGTCCACCCTGCACTGCCACCACCGCCGGTCGCGGCGCCATATTGTAGCGGCTCGACATGGAGTAGCAGTAGGCGCCGGTCGCGCCGACTGCAAGCAGATCGCCGGGCGCCAGGTCTGCGGGCAGCCAGCAGTCGCGGACGACGATGTCGCCGCTCTCGCAGTGCTTGCCGACCACCCGGCACACCACGGCACTCGCCTCCGATACTCGATTGGCCAGCCGGACGTCGTACTCGGCGTCGTAGAGCACGGTGCGGATGTTGTCGCTCATGCCACCGTCCACCGAGACATAGCGGCGCACCGACTTGCCGTCGAGGGCGACGTCTTTGATGGTGCCGACTCGGTAGAGGGTGACTCCGGCGGGTCCGGCGATGGCGCGGCCCGGTTCCACGGCGATGCGCGGCATAGGCAGTCCGAGCTGGTCGGACTCGCGCCGCACGATAGCGACGAGCGCCTCGGCGAGCGTCGACACCGGCAGCGGGTCGTCGTCGGGCAGGTACGAAATCCCGAGTCCCCCACCGAGATCCAGCAACTCGATCTGCTTGGTCTTCTCGACGCCAAACTCGGCGACTACTTCGGCGAGCAGCCCGAGGACTCGGTGCGCGGCCAACTCGAAGCCGTCGATCTCAAAGATCTGCGAGCCGATGTGGCTGTGCAGGCCGACCAGTCGGAGGTTGTCGGTAGCGAACACGGCGCGCACTGCGTCCATAGCGACGCCGCCCGCGATCGGGAATCCGAACTTCTGGTCCTCGTGGGCGGTGGCGATGAACTCGTGGGTGTGCGCCTCCACCCCCGGAGTGACACGGATCAGCACATCAGCCACCAGGCCGCGCGCGCCGGCGAGACGATCGAGGCGCTCGATCTCGTACGTCGAGTCCAGGACCACGTCCCCGACTCCGGCGGCTAGCGCCGCGTCGAGTTCGGCTTCGCTCTTGTTGTTGCCATGCATCGCGATGCGCTCGGCAGGAAATCCCGCGTGCAGCGCGATGGCCAGCTCGCCGCCAGTACAGACGTCCAGCGAGAGACCCTCGGAGTGGACCCACCGGGCAATCTCGCCGCACAGGAAGGCCTTACCCGCGTAGTGGACGCGGCCGTACGGACCGAAGGCACCCTGGATCTCGGCGCACCGGGACCGGAAGTCGGCCTCGTCGTAGACAAAGAGTGGCGTCTGGTATTGCTCGGCAAGCTCGGTGACGGAGATGCCCGCGATCTCCAGAACACCGTCAGCATTGCGAGATGCGTTGCGCGGGAACACATTCGACGGAATCTCGGCCATATCGGCTGGCGAGCTCGGCCGCTCCGCAAGGTGCGGGGCGGCGAGGATCTCGGCGTGCCGGGGGCCTGCGGGATGTGCCATGGGCATTCTTTACATCCGCTCCGGTGCGCTGACGCCCACCAGGTCGAGGCCGTTCGCGAGTACCTGACGGGTCGCATCGCAGAGGGCCAGGCGGGCAGCGTGGACGTCGCCGGCGGATTCATCACCCTGTGGCAGCACGCGGCAGTGCGCGTAGAAGCGGTGGTATGAGCCAGCCAGGCTCTCCAGGTAGCGCGGAACCCGGTGCGGTTCGCGCAGCTCAGCGGCGGTCGCGGTCACGGCGCCGAAGTCGCCAAGGGTGCGGATCAGTTCCCCCTCCGCCGGGTCGGTGAGCAGGTCGAGCTTCTCGGTACTCGCGAGCAGGCCCAGTTCGGCGGCGTTGCGGCTCAGCGCGCACAGCCGCGCGTGGGCGTACTGGACGTAGTAGACCGGGTTGTCCGAAGACTGTTTGCGCAGCAAGTCCAAGTCGATGTCGATGTTGACGTCGATCGACGAGCGGATCAGCGCATAGCGTGCGGCGTCGACGCCGACGGCCTCGACCAGGTCGTCGAGCGTGATGACGGTACCGGCACGTTTGCTCATCCGGACCGGCTTGCCGTCCTTGACCAGGTTCACCATCTGTCCGATGAGCACCTCAACGTCGTCGGCGTTGTAGCCGAGCGCCGCGGCGGCGGCCTTGAGTCGGATCACATAGCCGTGATGGTCGGCGCCGAGCATGTAGATCAAATGGTTGTGCCCGCGGTCGTGCTTGTCCTTCAGGTACGCGATATCGCCAGCGATGTAGGCGGCGTTGCCGTCGGACTTGATCACGACGCGGTCTTTGTCGTCGCCGTAGTTGGTCGACCGCAACCACCACGCCCCGTCGGCCTCGTACAGGTTGTCGCTGGCCTTCAGTTCGTCGATCGCGGCCTCGACCAGTCCACGGTCGAACATCGAGTTTTCGTGCGTGAAGACATCAAACGCGGTGCCGAACTCGGCCAGAGTGCGCTTTATGTGGCTGAACATCAGGTCCACACCCTCGGCGCGGAAGGTCTCCAGGCGCTCGTCGTCGCCGGCCTCCAGGATTCCCGGGTGCGCCGCGACGACGTCGGCGGCGATCTCGGTGATGTACTCGCCAGCGTAACCGTCCTCAGGAGTCGGCAGCGAGCGGGCGGCGGCGTCCAGGGACCGGGCGAAACGGTTGATCTGCTCGCCGTGGTCGTTGAAGTAGTACTCGCGGGTGACCGTGGCGCCGCGCACGGCGAGCACGCGGCCCAGCGCATCCCCGACGGCCGCCCAGCGGGTACCGCCGAGGTGGATCGGTCCGGTCGGGTTGGCCGAGACGAATTCCAGGTTCACCACACTGTCGGCGAGTTCGTCGCCGCGGCCGTACTCGGCACCGCGGGCCGCGATGGTGGCGATGGTGGCATTCTGGGCGGCGGCGGCCAAACGCAGGTTCACGAATCCGGGACCCGCAAAATCAGCGTCGTCGATACCGTCGTCGGCGCGCAGCTCGTCAACAAGCCAGCCCGCCAGCTCACGCGGGTTAACCCCGGCGCGTTTGCCCACCTGCAGAGCAATATTGGTCGCGTAATCGCCATGCTCGGGATTGCGCGGTCGTTCCACCACGACGGTCTCGGGCACGAGCGAATCGTCCAGGTCATGGGCCTGGAAAATCTTCAGCGTCGCGGCCCGGATCAATGCCGCGAGATCGGTGGGAGTCACGGCTCCCCATCCTATTGTTTGCACGGGCCCGGTGAACAATCGGGCCGCAACCGGCGGGCGAGCTCCGTGTCCGTGAGCCACTCCCCTCCGCCGCCGATCTGACTCGCCACCCGAACCTGTGGATAACGCGCTGGTCAATGGCATTTGCTGGACGTAGCGTCGAGGCGTGACCATCCAGTACAGCCCACCGCGCAGGCCGGAATCGGTCACCACTGGATCCTCCACAGCGCCGTTTCCGCTGCAGATCGACCTGACCCAGCTGTAGTCCGTATCGTCAGCTGATGAACATGTCCCGCAGCCAGCGCACCGGGCGCGCGTCGGCGCCGACCGACTCGACACGCTGGATCAAGCCACGGTCACGGGTGACTACCGATACTCCGAATCCCTCGCCGACCAGGCGCTGAGCTTCGTCGACGATGGTGTCGTCACCTTCTCCTCTGGCGCGGACGACGTCGATGCCGGGCACGTCCTTCGCGGCCTTTGCCTGGCCCTCGATCACCGCGATCCAGCGCGGGAACAGGCGGTCATCGGGCCGCCCGAACAACTGTCCGGAGATCCCGGCCTCGGCCAGCTTCGACAGTTGCGTCAGGATCCTCGCTGCGCCGCCCGCGCGGTCACGCCACCACCCGTCGGGCACCGACCCCATCACGTTCGCGATATCGACCACTACCGCGTGCTTTGCCACCGACATGCCGTTCAGCTTTTCGCTCTGGACAATCGGTGTCAATCATCAGCGACTGACGGCACTGCCAGCGGAAGACTCGACTCGGTTTTAGTGCGTTAGCCGCGGCTCGCGTAGTCGGCCGCTTCGCGCACCAGCTCTGGCGAGGGTGTCACGCCGGTGTACAGCGCGAACTGCGCGGCCGCCTGTCCGGCGATCACCGAATCGCCGCTGATCACCGGCTTACCCGCGGCACGCAGGCGGCGCACGAGGGGCGTGTCTGACGGCAGTGCGACGACGTCGAACCCGGCGAACGCCGCGTCGACCACCGCTTCCGGGAACGGCAACCGGTCCGCGTCGGCCCCGGACATCCCGTTGGGCGTCGCATTGACCAGTAGCGCGTACCGATCGGCGTCGTCGACGGCGGAGCGATGGGCGAAGCCGTAGCGCCCGGCCAGATCGGTGCCGGTCTGGGTGTTTCGCGCGACGACGGTGACATCGGTGAAGCCGGTGTCGCGCAGCGCGGCGACCACGGCCTTGGCCATCCCCCCGCTGCCCGCGACCGCAACCGCCCAGCCGCGGTCGAAGCCGGAATCGGTGAGCAGGTCGGCGACCGCCTGGTAGTCGGTGTTGTAGGCGCGCAACATTCCGTCGTCGTTGACGATGGTGTTGACCGAGTCGATCGCTGCCGCCGACGGCTCCATCACGTCGATCAACTCGATCACGGCTTCCTTGTATGGCATCGACACCGCCGCCCCGCGGATCGGCAGGCCACGGACGCCCATCATGGCCGCCGCGATGTCCGCCGGCGCGAAACCCTTGTAGACGTAGTTCAGGTCGTAGGCGTTGTACAGGTAGTTGTGGAAGCGCGTACCGAAGTTCGACGGCCGCGCCGACATCGACACGCACAAGATGGTGTCGCTCGTGAGAGCGCGGGCGTGCGGCGGATCGGGCAGCGCAGCGGTCATGACGACCACCCTACGACCGGGCACTACCCAGACGCGGGGCCGCGCCAGGGTCCCTCGCCCCCTCACCTGCAGGAGAGTCCACCGGTGCTGGCATGATCGAGCCATGCAGCGTGTCAGTGGACTGATGGTAATTCTGACGGCCCTCGGTCTGGCCGGAGTCGTGTGGATGATCGTCGACATCGTCCGGCTCGGCTGGAGCGAGGTGCCCGGCAGCACGTACGCGTGCGGTGTCCTCGGCGCGATCCTCGGCGTCTTTGCCGTGTACCGCGATCTCGGGGGCCAGCCGCTGGTCACCGCGAATCCGAACTGGGAAAGTGAAGCCCAGCAGTTCGAGGATCAGCAGAAGCACGACGGATTTCGCTGACCGATGACCACTTTGTCGCTCGCCGAACAACTGCTCGACGCCCAAGTCACCTGGGCACTCAATCGCCTCACCGGCGACGACGTCACGGACCTCGTGACCGCACTGGTCGACGACATCCTCGCCACCGCAGAGAAGAGCACCACTTCGGAGCTGTTCAGCGCAGACGACGTGAAATCCATTGCGCGCCTTGCCTTTACCCGCGTGCCCGCCAGTGCCGCAGCGACCACCCTGGTGGAATCCGGTGCCGGAATCCTGGTAGCGAACCCGGCGGGCGACTACACGTTGAGTGAGCTGATCGACCGCGACAACGTCGAACGACTCACCGACGAACTGCTCGCCCTGACCCCGGCCCTGGAGCGTGGTCTGGACGAGTTGACCAAGAGCCCGATCGTGGCGTCGCTCGCCTCTCGCTTCGTTGGCCGGATCGTCAACGACGTCCTGGCCGGGAACCGTGCCGTCGCCGAGAAGATCCCGGGCGTGGGGTCGCTCATGTCGTTCGGCACCTCGGTGGCTGGCAAGGCCATCGGCAAGACCGGCGAGCAGTTCGAGCAGTTCTTTGGCGACACTGCCGCCAAGGGCGCCGAGTTCGCGATGGGCCGATTGAACAAGATCATCATCGCCACTCTCAACGATCCGCAGGCCCGCACCGCCGTACTCGAGGTGTACGACCAGTTCTCGGACACCCCGACCGGAAAGCACGACAAAATCTTGTCCCCCGACGACGCCGTCCGTTTCGGCGGCGTCCTCCAGGACATCGGCATTGTCGCCGCCGGGAGCGAGCCGATTCTGGCCTTGGTCGACGCCTTCATCGACGCCTTTTTCGCCACCTACGCCAACCATCCGGCCGCGGTAGTCCTCGAGGACATCGATATTCGCCGCGACGATCTGGTCAGCTACGCGACGACGATGGTCCCGCGCCTGCTGAATTCGGCGGCGGCCACCGGCGAGCTCGAGCGACTCGTCCGCGAGCATCTCGCACCGTTCTATGCCTCCCCCGAGGTCGCCGCGATCCTCGCGAACTGAACGATTCAGCGCATCGCGCTGCCGGCCTGTCCGGTGCGCGGCCGGTGTTTAACCGGCAGCGTAACGGGTACTCCTGGGGCGCGGAGATTCTTCCGCGTACCCCAATCGCAAGGAGGAGATCATCGTCATGGCCATCTGCGACGTCTGCGGTAACAAGTACCGCCACGCACTCCTAATCTCCGTCGAGGGCCGCGCTGGGCGTGGCGTCTACGACAGCTTTGAATGCGCCATCGCCGGCCACGAAGGCGGTGAATCCTGATGACTTTGCCGAATGAACCGACTCCAGGTATGGGACCGCATCCGCACGACGGCAGCGGTAACCGGCTGCTGCCCGCTTCCGAGGCGAGGCCAATGAAGGCGATCGGCGCGATCGGTTTCGTCCTAATTCTGGTCGCCATCGCGCTGATCGGCGTCGCGATCACCGCAGCACCCGCCGGGTGGGCGTTGATCGGCTGGGTGACCGGCGCCGTGGTGGCCAGCGTGCTCGCCCTCGTCTGCTTGATCGGCAGCCGAGCGGCACTGACCGCGACACCCGGCCATGAACGGTCCGAGCATGATCCCTTGCTCCCGGAAGTAACCGCCGAGGAGGCGGCCCACTACGAGGCCACGCATCCTCCTGCCGGTAGTCGGACGCCGAAGGGACCGGCGCAGTCGACATGACCGTTCCGAGCACCACCCTGCTGGCCCCGCAAGTCGAGACGGTCTATCGTCCCCAAACAGACACCGCACTGCTGATCGGTACGTTCCACGACTCCCTCCGCCGGACGGCGCGGCGGGTCGCAAGCGACTCGACCGGCATTGATACGGCCGACCATGATTGAACTTCCAGTGCACCGGGTACCCGCTAGACATGTTCGCCAAAAGCTCACAATTCCAGCAATCGCCGACTCCTGACCCCCAGCCGCCGATGAGCACCGGCCGCCGTGACGTGGAGAAGCGGTGGGCCGACTCGTCGGCCTACCGTCGCGCCGCGATGTACACCCTGGGAGTGATAGTCGTCGCCCTCGTTGTCCTCGCGGTCTTCGCCGCCACCGGCGGAGTGAATCGTGGCCTAGCGATCGCTGTTCCCGCCATCTTCTTGGCCGGCGGCCTGGGCGCGCTCATACTGGGTCTGAGCGCCTATTTCCGCGGTCAGCAATGGGTTATCTGGGAGGGTGCGGGCTGGTTTCTGCTCGTCCTAATGTTGCCCGCACTCGTGTTCCCGTACACCGCCTGGTGAGCACCCCTTCTGGAAGCCGGTCGCCATGCAGCTGATGGTCCTCCGCCGGATGTGCGGCTGGCGCCCGGTTGGCTCGCCGGTCGGCTCGCCGGTCGGCGGAACAAAGTCTATGCGGCGAGGCCGTGCCGCTCAGTCGGCGAACGGCGCCAGCACGACCAGGTCGAACTCTCGGCGCATGTCGTCGGGGATTTCGGTCCGGCCGGCGGCGGCGTCGACGATGGCGCGCGCGATCGTGTGTAGCTTCCGATTCTCCTGCTGCGAACGCCAGCGCAGAACGTCGAAGGCCCGCTCCTCGTCGATGCGGTAGACCAGCATGAGCATGCCTTTGGCCTGCTCGATCGAGGCGTGATGATCTCGGAAGACCTGCACCTGCTCGCTGACCTGGTCGCGGATCGCGCCGCGGTCGCCCGGGTCGCCCGACTCGCCCAGATCGAGATAGAACCCCTCGGACCCGGCGACCGTGCCGTCCAGCCCGGTGAACGTCCGGCCTACTACCGTCACCGGGTGCACTGTGCCTGAACTATCGACGATGCGGTGCTGGCTGGAGAA
This sequence comes from Gordonia sp. (in: high G+C Gram-positive bacteria), assembly GCF_049299075.1. Lineage (GTDB taxonomy): Bacteria > Actinomycetota > Actinomycetes > Mycobacteriales > Mycobacteriaceae > Gordonia. The sequence continues at coordinate 2,925 of NZ_JBAQWU010000531.1, read as the reverse complement.
GTGGCTCCGCGTCGCGTGCAGCGTCTCGAGGAGCCGATCAAACTCCGCCCGGTCCTCGGGATCGGTGTGGCCACGCAGCAAGTCAGTTGTGGGTGTGACCTCGCCCGGGCGATAGCCGTGCATCGCCGCGACCTCGGCTGACCACTCCCAGAGATCGGTGTCGAACCAGTAGCGGAAGCTGCCGACCCGGTCCGGTGCGCACGGCACCGAAATCTGCTCCGCCACTCCCGCCGCCTCGTCGTCGCTCACGGTCGCCCCCATCGTGAATAATTCACCCGGACGGACCAACGCTACGCCACTCGCTTCTAAATAGGCGCCGACCAGCGCGAATCGACGTAAGACCGAATGTTCGTCATCGAAGTCCTGGACCGACATCCACGCCACACAGAACGCGCCGCGATCCCGCATCCGCAATAGTCGCCCCGCGCAACCACGGCCGTCGCTTGAGCCCGGGTGCCCCGAGAACACGCGCTGCCGGGACCGGCCGCGTATGAGGCCTGTCGTGACAACGCCCACGGGTACCACTCAGGCCAGCGTATCGGCTGGCTTCGGTCGTCAGCTGTGCCGCCTCCAGGATCGCACGGCCGCCGTCATCATTGCCGACTCAGGCCGCAGGGGTGGCGATCCGTGGCCCGAGTAGACGCTTTCCGAGGTCGGCGCCCTTACGGCTGTCTGCCTGGGCGCGGCGGAACAGGCCTGCCACCTCGTCGTCGCCAGCGCGCTGTGCATCGGCGATGTAGGTCTCCATCCGCAAGGCATTGGCCATGCATTGCTCGACGTACCAGACGAGGTTGTAGGTCTTGTCGCGAGTTCCGGCCACGGTGCCGGTATCAGTGGAGTTCTCGTTGAGTGCCATCTTGTCGCTCCTGTTCTCTAGTCGATCGCATGCCCGCCTTTCAACAGCGGACATCAGGTGGTTTCCCACTCTTCGGCGCGGCAAACCTCGCGGCTCAGGCGGCGGGCGCGAGAAGAACCTGCCGGAGATCGGCCAACGAGCGACGCAGCAGTCGCGAAACGTGCATCTGCGAGATCCCCACCTCCGCGGCGATCTCGCTCTGCGACTTCATGTCGGCGTAGCGCAGGCTCAGAATCCGCCGCTCGCGCACCGGCAGCACCTGCAGTGCGGGTTCGAGCTCCAGAAGGTTCTCGACGTGGCCGAACCCGGGATCCTCCGACCCCATCCGGTCGATCCGCGCGGGGCCCTCGTCGTCGCCGGGCCGGCCTTCGTCGAGTGACACCGCGGCACCGGCCGCGCAGTCGTCCACGGCCTTGCGCACGTCGGCCGCGGTCACCCCGAGCTGTTCGGCGATCTCCGGCACGGTGGGTTCACGCAGAAACCGCTGGGCAAGCTCTTCATGGACCGCCCGGACTCGCGCCTGTAGCTCGCGTGAGCGGCGCGGAATCCGGATCACCGGCGAGCGGTCGCGGAAATACCGGCGAACCTCTCCCATCACCGTCGGGACCGCGAATGAAAGAAGTTCACTTCCGGCCGTGGGATTGAAGCGGTCGATGGCGTGAATCAGGCCGACGCGAGCTACCTGCAGGAGGTCGTCGTAGGGTTCACCGCGCCCGCTGAACCGCCGGGCGATGTGTTCAGCCAGGGGCAGGCACAAGAGGATGACCCGCCCGCGCAGTCGTTCGTATTCGGGTTCTCCGGGCCGGTTCTGTGTCTGGCGGGTCAATAGTTCTTTGGCTTCGTCGTATCGGTCGGTGTTCATGATCGAACTCCTTTCCGCATCGCCAAACGCCCGCAGATCCATTCGATGAAACCGACGGGTGGCGAATAAGGCGACAACGGCGGGCGACCTTCAAGGCCGGCCGTTGGAAGGAAGGACGGAGCGGCCCACCGCTCGCAGGCCACCCGGTGCGTCCCCGGGAAATCGGCTACAGACTGAACCGACATATCCCACGCTACGACGGATCCACCGTCGCCACAACCCCTGACGGCCGATAGCGCTCAACCGGGCAGCGTCTCACCGCCGATCGGGGCGAGCACCTCACCGCTGTAGTACGACGACAGGCGATCGGCGCCGAAGAAGACATACGACGGCGCGATCTCATCGGGCTGGGCGGCGCGACCGAACGGCGCCTGCGAACCGAAATCGGCCACCTCATCGGCCGGCATCGTCGCGGGGATCAACGGTGTCCACACTGGCCCGGGCGCGACACAATTGACCCGAATCCCGCGAGCCATCAGCGCCTTGGCGAGTGAGAACGTGAGTGCGTGCACCGCACCCTTGGCCGCGGCGTAGTCGATCAACTGCTGATTGCCGCGGAGGCCGTTGACCGAACCGGTGTTGATCACGCTCCCGCCGGGTGTGAGGTACGGCAGCGCCGCTTGAGTGGTGTGGAAGAAACTGTCAATGTTCACTGAGAAGGTCCGGCGCCACTGGTCGGGCGTCAGGTCGGCGAAGTCGTCGACCGGCTGCTGAAAGGCGACATTGTTCACCAGGATATCCAAACCGCCGAGAGCCGCAGCGGCGCGTTCCACCGCATAGTGACACCGCTCCGGTTCGGCCATATCGCCGCGTATCGCGACGGCCGCACGCCCCTGGGCATGCACCAAATCCGTTGTCCGCGCCGCGTCGGCATCTTCCATGTCCGAAAGATAGGTGATCGCGACGTCGGCCCCCTCTTTGGCGAAAGCGACAGCTACGGCGCGGCCGATCCCGGAATCTCCGCCGGTGATCAACGCGCGCTTCCCGTCCAGCAATCCGCGTCCGGCGTAGTCACGCATCTCGTCGCACGGCCGCTCCGTCATATCGTCGGTAGCGCCGGGATAGCCGATCGTCTCGCGCGGGTGCACGCCCGCGTCCTGGTCAGTGCCGCTGATGTTGTTCATGCGGCAGGGTTCCCCGCCGAATGCTGCAAGAAACGTCCGACCAAACACCACTGGCCAGGACGGATTCCGTCCTGGCCAGTGGT
>NZ_JBAQWU010000530.1:0-3569 GCF_049299075.1 Gordonia sp. (in: high G+C Gram-positive bacteria) | reverse complement strand
TTGCGCGGCGCGGGGGACGGACGCTGCGGCTGGCTGGGTGCCGCTCGCTGGATTCGCGGCGGGTGAACCGGTGCCGAGCACGTCGTCGAGATGTCCCTCCGCGAGCACGGGACTGCCGTCGATCGATCCGTGGTCGACGGCGTCGGGTTCGTCGGCCGCTGGCTTCCGGCGGCGTAGCGCGAGGGCACGGCGGCCCCGCGGCTCGGCATTGCCTGCCGCCGGACGATCTGCGCTAGCCTGCGGCTTCTGGACGTGCAACTGGGTGGTTTCCGCCTGAGCTGCGGCCACCACGGTACCCACGGTGGTGGCGCCGGTGCCGACCGGGATGAAGGCGGGATCCTTGTCCTGGGGTTCGTCCTCCAGCACGGCTTCGCCCAGACCGATCTTGCGTTGGATCTTGAGCAGCCACTGCGGTGCCCACCAATTGTCGTCGCCGAGCAGCTTCATCACCGAGGGCACCAGCAGCATGCGGATGATGGTCGCGTCGAGGATCAGGGCGGCGATCATGCCGAAGGCCAGATACTTCATCAGCACGATGTTGCTGAGAGCGAAGGCGCCGGTCACCACCACCAGAATCGCGGCGGCCGCGGTGATGATGCGGCCGGTGAGGGCCGTGCCGTCGCGAATGGCTTCGGTGGTGGTTGCGCCGTTCTGTCGAGCTTCCACCATGCGCGAAACCAGGAAGATCTCGTAGTCAGTGGAGAGGCCGTAGACGATCGCGATGATCAACACCAGAACGGCGCCGAACAGCGGTCCGGCCGTGTAGTTGAGCAGACCAGCGCCGTGGCCGTCGACGAACATCCAGGTCAGGATGCCGAGCGTGGCGCCAAGCCCGAGCGCAGACATCAGCGACGCCTTGATCGGCAGAATGATGGAGCCGAACGCGAGGAACATCAGCAGACCGGTGACCAGCACCAGCGTGATGGCCATCAGCGGCAGTCTGCCCATCAGGGTGTCCATTGAATCCTGGGTCAACGCCGGAGTTCCGGCCACATAGACCGTCAGCCCCTGATGGTTGATGGCGCGCAGTTCCTTGATCGCCTCGGCGGTGGTCTCCCGCTGCCGCAGGCCGGCCGACATTTGGATCACGCCGTATTCGCTACCCTGCCGCTCATAGACGCCATCGAGGCCGCCCAGATCCGGATCGGTCGAAAACTTCTTGGTGAAGCCCGGGATTTCGTTGGCTTCGGCGGCGATCGCCTGAATCTTCGACTCGGCGCCCTCATCGTCGGGGTTGTAGACGATGACGAGCTTGACCTCTTCGGTGCGCTCGGCGGGGAACGCTCGGTCGAAGTCTTCCTGGGCCACGCGATGGCTGTCGTCCGGTGGAAGGTACTTCTCACTCATGCCGCCGAAGACGATGTTGCCGAACGGGATGATCAGGGCCAGGAGTAGCAGCACCGTCGGCACCGCAACCTTGACCGGATGCTTCATTACCCAGCTGGAGAGCTTGCCCCAGAAGCCGTTGATGATCTCTTCCCGGGTGCGGGTACGGCGCAGGAACGGGACGCTGAACGCGTCGATCCGGCGACCCAGAATACCCAGGATGGCCGGCAAGACCGTGATCGAGAGCAGTGCCGCCAGGCCCACCGAGGCGATAGCGCCGTAGGCCACCGAACGCAGGAAGGCCTGCGGATACATGAGCACGCAGGCGAGGGCGGCGACGATGATCGTGGCCGAGAAGGCAATCGTTTGACCCGAGGTCATCACCGTTCTTCGGACCGCGGCTTCGACGGTGTAGCCTTCGGCGATTTCCTCGCGGAAGCGGCTCACAATGAACAGGCCGTAGTCGATCGCGATCCCCAGTCCGATCAAGGTGACCACCGACTGGGCAAAGACGTTCAACTCGGTGACCTGGGCCAGGACGGTCATGATGCCGAGCGAGCCAGCAATGGTCAGGCCGCCGATGAACACCGGCAGAATGGCGGCCACCACGCCGCCGAAGACGAACAGCAGCATCAGGGCGACCACCGGTAGCGCGATCAGCTCGGCGCGTTTGATGTCCTGTTCCATACCGTGGCTCATCGAACCGGCGACCGGCTGCAGGCCGGCCAACTGGAACGTCGTGCCCGGCATGTCGTACGTCGCACTGAGGTTGTCGAACAGCGGCTCGACCGCCTTGTAGTTCGCCAAAATCTCGGTGTCGTCGTTACCGCGGATACCGATGGAGACGAAGCCCTTGTTCTCCTCGAGATTCCACATCCGCTCGCGCTTGCGGGCCTGCGCCAACTCGTCTGCGCCGGAAGTAGGTTCCTGGAAGGGATCGATGAGGCCGGCGTGCTCCAGATCGTCGGCGCCCGACGGCGGAATGCGGCTGATGATGCCACCGGACTTCTCGGCGATGTCGTCGACAATACCGACGATCTTCTTGTCGAAGACCGGATCATTGATCGGAGTACCTTCCGGCGGCGTGACCAGCAGTAATACATCTGCCTTGTGGTCGCGGCCGAGGGAGCTGTCGGCGATGATCGAGCCGTGCACCGACTCCGAGTTCGGGTCGAACCAACCACTCTGCGACAGGTGGTCGGGCAGACCCAGGCCGTAGAGCCCCATGCCACCCATCAGGGCGATAAGCACGCCGATGACCGTGTAGCGCATTCGGTACACGAATGAGCCGATGGATCCGAACACGCCGGTTCCTCCTTTGTCGGGCCGCACTGCCGGGATAGCAATCCCGTTGGGCATTGTTTCAGGTCGAACTGAGAAAACGCAGCAAGTCCTACTTCAAGAGGGTCTCCAGCGAGCGGAACGGAATCAGCCACGCGCCGTCGTCCGGCAGCGAATCGAGGTTGATACGCGGTAGCGGTTCGCGGAATACCGCGGGAATGTCTTCCAGGTCGATGAACTCGAATTCGGTCGCGGTAGCCGCCCAGGCGGCGTGCTCGCGGAACCCGATCACAGTCACCGGGATGCCCTCGCGGGCCAGTTCCAGCAACGGCTCGCGGAAGGCCTGTCCGTCGGCCGAAGCAACGAACACGCCGGCCAGGCCGGTCGTGTATCGGCGCAGCTCGATGTGATCGAGCATGTCCTGATCGACGTCGCTGTCTTCGGTGAGCTTCGGCTTGGCGAAGACAGCGAAGCCGACATTGCGTAGCGCATCCACCCACGGGCGAACCACGTCGGCGCTGCCCGGGACGATATTGGTGAAGACCGTGGCCTCCGGCTCCAGCGGAGCGTCCGAGTGCACCGAGAGGTCCGCTGTGCGGGTCAGCAGCCAGCGGCCGAGCGCGTCGAAGCGTGGTCGATGCGCAGCGGTGGGGCGTCCACCCAAGATTCCGCCCAGACCCATATCCATGTTGGGGGCGTCCCAGACCAGCAGTACGCGACGAGCCGGCGGGGTGGATGGCGGTGGGGTGGATGGCGGCGGGGTGGATGGCGACGGGGTGGATGGCGACGGGGTGCCGGGAAAGTCGGTAGGCGTCATTGCGAGTCCTCCGCTGATGTGTCGGACGCTGGCGGCTGCGCGGCGGCCACCGTGCTGCGCGGCTTGAGATACACGAACTCGTTGACCAACCGGCCTTCGCGCTCGGCGCGCCCTTCGAATTTGGTGGTCGGCCGCTCCAGGAGGA
>NZ_JBAQWU010000529.1:0-18898 GCF_049299075.1 Gordonia sp. (in: high G+C Gram-positive bacteria) | reverse complement strand
CCCGCGCCGCCGACACCCGCGCCGCCGACACCCGCGCCGCCGACCAGACCAGACTGGCCGATGCGCACGCAAAACTCGACCGGGCACTCGCCGAGGTCGATCGCCGCGACCAACTAGACCCCGACCGCCGCATCATCGAGGAGGCCATTCGCGCTGACCAGGAGTCTGTGTCGACGGCCGTCCGCAACCCGATGCACCACAAACGGCCGTCCGCTACCGCTGACCACCATCACGATCTAGACCACAACCGTGGTCCTGATGTCGGCCTCTGATCAGCTAACACCCAGAGGGCTAAGGCCGTCGTCGTCGGAATCTGACTCGTCATCGGGGGGCGAGTCAAACTCACTGTCTCTCCCCCGACGCTCGTTCCAGAGACCTTGATTTGTGATGGACTTGCGGATGGCGTCTAGGGTGTTCGGATCGACGGATTGGCCGCCGATTATCAGATCGGGGTTTGCCTTGAGCGACTCCTGAGCCTGCTGCAATATTCTGGCCAATTCCCGAGAACTCACATGCTTAGTTAGCGACCGAAGGTAAGCGTCGTACGCGGAGGAGGGCCGGGCGATCGCATCGGACCCTGGGGTCTGCGCTGCGCGCTGCGCCGCTGCGTACTCCACCGCTCGGAGCTTCATCGCTCGGTGCTTCATCGATCGGTACTTCACCGTTCCTGTCCAGGGCGCACTGGCGGTGTGCCGCCGCGCGCCCCTGGCTCAGGCTAGTACGCCCAGCCTTCGGCCTCTGGTGGCTCGAAGCCCTGATCCAGGTTCGCGGTGGTGTCATCGATAACTGCCGGCGGGTCACTGAGGCTAGTGGTCGGTGTGGAACCGGTTTGTGGTCCTTGTGCGTCGTTGAGTAGGTCCAGGTGTGCCGCCCGATCCTCCTGTATTTCCTGAACTTGCTCAGCGGGTGCGACTAGGTCGGTGAGGCCAGCGGCTCGCCGCGCTTCACGCCGACGGGTGAGCATCATGTCGCGGACGTGGTCTGCGGACTCCATCCCTAGTTCCTCAACCAGTGCCGGGGTGGCATTGAGCATGAAAGACCACCCTGAGTCGCGCCCGTTGATTGCGAGGCGCTCGGCCCGGGCTTCTTCGGCGGCGATCGCTTCGGGTGAGTTGCTGGCTTCTTTCATTTCCGAAACCAGCTGGTCGAGTTCGGTTTGTAGGGCCGCAAGTTCCTCTGCACGGGGGTACGCGCCGAGTACCGATGTCTCCAATTCCTGCTGACGTTCGATGGACTGGTCCAGCCGCCATTGTGCCTTGGCTGCGGCCTGGGGAGCCTCTAGCGCCATGTTCTGAATCCGGGTGAGGTAGCCGCCTCGGTAGGCGCGTTCGCCCCGGTCGGAGCGGTCCGCGGTCAGGCTGCGCTGCTGTAGATCGGTCAACGACAGCGCCCGCCCGTCGATGGGGAGCATGGTGAACTCGATGTCGAGCGACCCGGAGATGAAGGGGCGCGACGCCTGGATCTCGTAGCCGCCGACCGAGGCGATCGGCAGGTACTTGCTGCCTCCCTGTCTGTCGAGGACGACCGCTGCGCGCCGCATTTCCTCGACGAGGGCGTGCGCCGCAGTCGCCTTGTCGCGGTACTCGGTTCCGGCGATCGTCATGGTGAACTCGCCTTCGCCAGCGCTCGCCCACTTCTGCAACGGCTCGACCGCGTCTTTGATCTTCGCGAGCGCTTCTGCCTGGGACGGAATCAGGTAGGCCAAGTTCTTCGTATCGCGTTCGGCGCTGCGTTGTTTGGCGAAGTGGCTGTCGGCTTCGGCTTGGAGCTCGGCGACGGTCGAAGACAGTTCCACTTGCCGACGGTAACGGTTGTCACCGGTGGCGATCGCCTTCAACGCGGCCGCGGCGTCGGCGTGGGACTCCCCCGCACTGAGGTCGGGCATTTTGCGGAGAGAGCGGTCGGCTTTCGCCAGCTGCTCGATGAAGGTGGCCTTAGTTTCTTGGGCCTGCCACATGACGGTGTCATAGGTCTTTTCCGCCGCGTATTTCAGCTCGTAGACGTGATCGTTCTGGTTGCCCTGCCGCAGCACCCGGCCGAGGCGCTGTTCTAGGTCTGAGGGCCGCCACGGTACGTCGACGTGGTGCACGGCGGTGGCCCGGTCCTGCACATTCATCCCGGTGCCCATCTTCTCGGTGCTGCCGATCAGCACCGAGACACCGCCGTTGCGGCAGCGTTCCCACAGCGCATTCTTCTGGTGGTCTTTGGCGTAGTCGTGAATGTAGGCGATCTGTTCACGCGGCATCCCTTGGGCGATCAGCTCATCGCGGATGTCGTCGTACATCGAGTACGAACCGTCGCCTTTGGGGGTAGACCGGTCGCAGAACAGGATTTGCAGGCCGCCGGTGACCGGTGAGGGCTCCTGGTCTCGGGTGAGGTATGTGTGGTCGGCGAACTCGCCGTGGATTTCCATCACGCGGGACGCGACCTGCCAGGCTCGCCGCGTCTGCGGGTCGGTTTCCCGGTCAAGGTGTGCGGTGACCGCCGACAGGGACACCATGCGTCCGTCGTTGGCGATCTTCAACGAATTGTCGATCCGCGGATCGGTGGGTGGGTGGCTGGCCCGGTATCCCAGGTCGGCGATGAAGTCTTGGACGTCCACGCTGGGCACCCAGTTGGTGACGACGTCGATCTTGTCGGGGAGCCGGACGTTCTTCTGCACCTGGTCGCGGTGCACGCTGTCGGTGAACATCGACGAAATGGCCACCAGGTCGCCGACGTTCTGGAACTCGGCGACGCGCTGGCGGGCGACGAGTTTGGTGCCCGATGAGTCGACCTCGACGCGGGTGACGCTGCTGGTGAAGGCTTTGCCCCACGCGGTCAGGTCGGTCACGCCGCTGTGTTCGAGATGTTCGGGGGCTAGATAGGTTTGCATAACCCATGCCTCAGACAGTGAGTTGCTGACCGGTGTTCCGGTCGCCATGGTCGCCACGCGTTCGACGTAGGCGGCGTCGACGACGCCGGCGAGCTGGGCTTGTTCGCGCCGCATGCCGCGCAGGTACTCCAGCACCATCTGCATGTTGAGGGCCTGGTCGGAGCCGCCGCAGGACAGTTCGGCGATGTCCGACACCCGTACGAGGTTCTTGAAGTTGTGTGCCTCGTCGATGAACAGGTAGTCGCAGCCGGAGGCTTCGAAGGTCAGACCCCGGTCCCCGACCTTGGTCAGAACAGATTCGAGGCGGGTCTCTAACCGTTCCTTGGCCTTCTCGATCTCTTTGACCGAGTTCATGTTCGATACGTCGGCGCTGGCTGCCCGTTCAAGTTCGTCGAGTTTGTCGCGGATAAATGCGGCCTGGGTTTCCTGGGAGACCGGGACGCGCCGGAAGACGCTCATTGGCACGATCACCAGGTCCCAGTCCTGGGAAGCCGACTGGGCGATCAGGAGGCGCCGGGCCTCTTCCTTGTTCGTCTCGTCGACGGCGAACCCTCCGGAAAGCACTTTGGCCGTCGGGTACCACTGCCGGGCTTCACGGTTGACCTGCTCGACGAGATGGTTCGGCACCACGATCCACGGTTTGGAGACCAGCCCGAGCCGGCGCAGCTCCATCGCGCCCATGAGCATTGTTCCGGTCTTACCTGCGCCGACGACGTGATCGAGCAACACCGTCGGTTCTGAGCAGATTCGGGCAACAGCGTCACGCTGGTACGAGAACGGCTTGAACTGCTTCCCCAGGCCGGGGAATGTCTTTTTCGACCCGTCGTAGCGGGGTGCCACATGCGAGTTGAACTTCTCGTTGTAGATCGCGACCAGCCGGTCGCTACGTTCGAGGTCGCTCTCTAGCGCCCACTGCTGGAACGCGTCGCTGAGTCGGCGGGTACGTGAGGACGCCATCCGGGTGGCGGCGTCGTGGTTGTCCCGTCCGCTGGCGTCGCGGTACTCCTTGCTGGCGCTGATAGCCGGGGTCCGCGCGTTCATCAGGTCTTGGAGGGCCTCGATAGCTCCGTAGTTGTGGCCGTCAGAGACCGATGAGCGCCGCATGCCGGCGAAGGAACACCCGCGTTCTTCGGCGTGCGGGTGCTCGAAGTTGAAGACCGTCGAGTTGTGGGACGCTTTGGGCACCACGCCCCAGTCCAGGTCAGCTTTGCGCTGGGACCACGGCCCGGAAACCTCGATTGACCACTGTCCGGATACGTATTCGGCGCGCACATTGGTGTTGGGCGGGATCTGGAAGGTCTCGCGGATGAACTGGGCATAGTCCGACTCCGGTATCCACAGCACACCGGGATTGACGGTGATCGCTGAGGCGGGCAGCGATTCAGGTTGGACTTTGCGCAGAGCTGTTACATTCGGCCGGTACCGCGGATCTGTGGCCGCCAGCTCGTCCACGTCGCGCAGTTTCTGGCGCACGTTCCCCGACAAGTATCGGGGTGCAGCGATCCACACTTCGGGGTCTTCGGGGGCGCGGAAGGCATGGCCGGGCAGCTGCTCTTCTACGGCCGCGCGGTCGAGGCTGAGTAGTTCCCCGATCCGGTCGACGCTGACCGTTGCGCCTTCATCGAGGGTGGCGGCCACGGCGTCCTCGAGTGTTTCCACGACTCGCTCAGTGGTGACTTGGCTGACCACATCGGTATGGAAGATGGCTCCCTTGGTGGGTTTTCCGGTGTCTTCGTTGAACGATTCCAGTGCCCGCACGAGTGCGAACGTCGGATCGGCCCGGAGTTCCTTGCCCATGTGCGGGTAGCTCTTGGTCGGCTCGGCGGGGTTGATCCATGCGGCCTCGTCGAGTTCGCTACGCACGGGGTCGGGGACGACGGCAGTTGACGGTAGGTGCTGGCTGGTGCGCCACTCCCGCAGGGACAGTTCTAGCGCTTTGTCGTGCTGGGCTTGGGTGAAGGCGCGGGGCATTCGCACCCGGTAGCGGTTGATCGCACCGTAGGTGCCCAAATAGGTGTCGTAGGCGTCGTTGAGTTGAGAGCGCAGCCCGATCCTTTCCGATTCCGGCTGCCGGCCGCGTTGCGCGTCGATGAGCGCCGAGGCCAAGTCACGCATGTGCAGGAGCGCCGCCCATTCAGTCGCCCGTTTGGGCGGCAGGCTCAGCGTGGTCCAGTCCTTGCCGTCCCACCGTTCGATGAGGTCGGTGCGCCGGTCCGCGCGGAGCATTCCGATCGGGTGGGCCGAGTGGCCTTCGGATTCGGCGGCCAGGAGTCCTTGCTCGAAATCGCTGTGTTCGGCGGCTTGGCTCCATCCGGCGGTTAGTCCCAGCCCCCGATCGAGTGCTGCGTCGACGATCCGGTCCAGGCGGGCAGTGACGTGATCGGTGATCGCCGCCGAGTCGGTGGCGCCGTCGACGACAAGTTGGGTCGATCCGTGGATGCCTTGACCGAGACGCAACGTCCCGAGAACATTCTCGGGGTGGTCATGGAAGTAGCGGCTCATCGGGATCGTGGTGGCGATCCCGTCGCGGTCGGCGATCTGCGCTGACGTCGAGTGCAGGAAGTCGGCGTAGAGAGGTTCGTGCAGCGGCTGCGGTTCAGTGTCGCGGTCGCGCCGGCGGAACATCAGAATGTCGGTGACGACCTCGGTGCCGGCGACCCGCTGGAACGCTTTGGAGGGCAGCCGGACCGCGCCGAGGAACTCGCCCAGGGCGAGCATTTCACGGCGAGCGCGGTCATCGGTGGCGTCCATCGTCCACCGGGACGTCACCAGCGCCGCGTACCCGCCGGGCGCGGTCATCGCCAGCGATTTGATGATGAAGTGATTGTGGATCGAGTGCTGGCCCTGGTTGTGGACGCGGTCAATCAGCCGGAAGTCGCCGAACGGGACGTTGCCGATCGCCGCGGCGATCTCGTTCTCGCGGAACTTGGTCTGCTGGAATCCTTCGTTACGGATCTGCGCGGTCGGATGCAGCGCGGCGGCGATCCGTGCGGTGCTCTCGTCGAGTTCGACGCCGATCATCTGGGCGTCCTGCGGTGCGGCGGCGATGAACGTGCCGCTACCGCAGCCGGGTTCCAGGACGCGCCCACCAGAGAATCCCGCGCGGGTCAACGCGCCCCACATGGCCTGGGCCACGCCCGGGTCGGTGTAGTGAGCGTTGAGCGTGTTGCGACGGGCCATGGCCCACTGCCGGTCGCTGAGCAGGTCGCGCAGCTCGGCGCGCTCGACGGCGAACGATTCTTTACGCGGGTCAAACACCTCCGGTGCCGCTCCCCACCCTGACCATTGGGCGAGCACCTGCTGATCGTTGGCTGTGGCGTACCGGTTTTCGCGGTCGAGAGCGTCGACGACACGTAACGCGGCGATGTTGGCGCGCACCCGCGCCTTGGTGCCCGAGGGCGGCAGCACCGGTTCAGCGGGCCGCCACGGCAACGGCAAACCACTGGGATCGGCATTGGCGGCAGGCTGAGCGGGCAGCGGGTGCGCACCGGGATCGACACTGCGCGGGTCGATCGGCGCCGAAGTGTCGTCGGCGCCGACCTGGAACAGGGTTACGTCTGTGTCGGTGGCCGGTACGTGTCGTGCTGCCGGCCCTTGCTGATCAGCGCCTGGTCGAGCAGGCTCGTAAACTCCTGAAACAGCGGGTCGGTCGGTGAGGTCGGCAACGCTTGGCCGTCCTCCGAGCGTGCTTGCATCAGCCGTTCGGCCAGCACCTTCAGGTGCGTGCTCTGATCGCCCCACAGCCGTTGGGTCAGTTCGGCGATCTGCGGCGTCGGCTCGTTGCTGTGCAACAGCTTCATCCACCGCTGCGGGTCGCTGCGATGCTGGGCGATCAGTTGCGCGTCCAGCATCTTCTGCTGCTCGGCCAGCACGATCGGATCGGTTTCGATCAGGTCGGGGCCGTCGGGTATCTGCGAGTAGAGCTCTTGGGCGAGGATCATCTCGGTCACCTGCGCTCGAGACTGGTTGATCATCTGCACCGTGGTCAGATAGTCCGGGCTGGTGCCGTGCGTCCGCTGGTGCTCGGTCAACAACGGCCCCTGCCCCGGCATTGCCTCGTCGATCAGCGTCTCGATCCGCGACGTCTCGCTGGCCACGTACGCCTGCTGTTGCTCGGTCGTCCATTCGGGAGGCCAGCCGATCGCGGTCGCCCACACTCGCTCCACGATCGCTTGGATCGGTTCCTGCGGTGACAACAGTTCCATCATCGGTACTCTTCCCTCTTTCGGTCGTAGCTCTATTGTCCGGGTTGGCGCGGGCGGCCTCCTCGTTGATAACGACATCGTTACCTTCGACGAGGAACAGCTCGAACTGGTTCGGGTCGGGGGTGCTGGACTTTCGGGCCATGGGTGGTTCCTCTCGCAGGGTGCAGACCACCCGGCACCGCTGCCGGTGCCGGGTCCTATCGTGTGATCTGCGGCGCAGAGGATGCTTCTGGCCGTGGCTCTGCCGGGGTTGCCGCCCCGGCAGAGCACTAAACGGGTGGGTTAGGCGGCGACGTCGGCTGTCACGAGCTGGTCGAGGTTGATGTCTCGCCAGCTGGCGAAGCCCGGTGCCATGGCCCAGTCGGTGGCCGGGTTGGCGTTGTCGATGACTTCCACGGTGAGGGCGACCTTGTTGTGCAGGGCCGTGCGGGTTAGCCGCGACGGGTCCAGTTCGTGGTTGAAGGTGCGCAGCTGCAGCCGGACGACCGGCACCTGCAGGTGTTCACCCACGCGGCCGGCGAGATAGATCGCCTTGTCGGCGGCATCGAAATCGGCGTCGAGCTGTGTCTGCTCGGTCTCGTAGTATCGCGAGTCCTGGTGGAACTCGCCATACCAGGCATGCTCGCCTTCGGGTCCGCCGCATACTGCGTACACGTCGTGTTCGGGGTCGGCGTAACACCACAGCACCACCAGTGGTGCGCCGTCGGCGGCCGCGGCTAGCTCAGCGGCCGCTGTCTGGCGACCGGCCTCACGCATCTCTTCGTAGTCGATGTCGTACTTGCGCCAGGTCCGCTTGAGTTTCGGGAACAGCGTCTTGGTGTTGAAGCCGTTCTCGACCGCCCACGCGTACAAGTCGCGGTAGTTGTCCATAGCGGTCAGTGCGGGCAGGGCAGGGCGGACCGCGTTCTCGACGGCCTCCCACTGGGCATTGGTGTCGGTGCTGCGGCGGCGTTTCGTGGCCATGATGGAGTTCTTCTTTCTGCTTAGAAGTCGGTGGAGGTGGTTGTGGCTGCGCCGTAGGCGATGGTCCAGCGAGTGATGGCCAGACCGGTGATGGCGATCGCCACTGCTGGAGCAACGACGTCTTGCCACGGCCCGCCGGGTTGGACGGTGACGGCCACCGCCATCGCCGTCAGTAGCCCGCCGAGCCACCCGAACCAGCGGTGCGCCGGCGCGATGTGCCCGGCGAGCAGGCCCAGCAAGATTGCCGCTGCAGCGAGGTTCGCGGCCGCGGCCAAGCCGATCCAGAGCGGTACCGAGATCGTCGGCGTCTCCATCGACCGCTGTGCCCAATAGCTTGCCGGGATCTGGTGCAGAATCCCCCTGGCCACGATTGTCAGCAGCCACGACAACATCACAGCCACCACGGTGGAGACCACTACCGCCCCGGCGTATGAGGCCGGACGTACCACGGCAGTTCGGCTATCGGCCGGTAGACCGGCGGTGTTGAAGGGGCGAGCATCGTCGGTTTCCGGCTGCACCGGAGCCTCAACGTGTGTGTCGCTACTCTCAAGCAGCTCGGCGTGCACCTGCTCGTCGTGGTCGGTCCAGTCATCAGTGGTCGCGTAGTAGTTGCCGTTCTCGGGCGCGACGTCGGAGTATGCCAGCGCCCTGGTAGGTGCGGCGGGCGGCGTCGCTACCGCTTGCGTCGGCTGTTGATCGGACTGGTTATCCATGGACGCGCTCCTGACTTTCTGGGTCGTCGAACCAGCCCGCCGGGGCGGGAATGCAGTCCAGAGGCTGGTCTTTGCTGTGGGAGTAGCCGTCGATTAGGTGGGCACCGCTTTTTGCGCACCGGTACATCGGTCCGGCGGTGGAGTCGGTGAGCCACCGAATATGTGGGTAGCCGTGATGAACCCACCACGCCGACATCGCCGCCCGGTCCTCGCTGGCCCGGGCTTCCTCCCACGCCTGGTGGGCGGCGCTCAGCGGAACCACGACCGCCGGGTGGGCCCACCATTGTGGACACCACGTCCGCTGCCCGGGCGACTCCCGGGCGCTGTACTTACCGGCAACGACGTGCATGAACCATTCCTCGACCCATTGGCCGACGTTGTCGAAGCGGGGCTCGACGGGTTCGTCGGTTTCGTCGTCGATCAGTTCGTCATCCTCGACATCGAATGAGGTCATGACAGAGCCTTCCGTTCGGGGGTGGCAGTGGCGAGGACCTCTCGCTGTGCCGGCGAGGGTACGAGCCGATCCAGCCGTACGTCGGCCTTAGACCGTTGCACCGTCTCGTGCAGTGGGTGATCCTCATCAGTCACCCACTCCTTGCGGAGCAAGATCGGAGAGTTGCCGCTCGTGATTGCGATCGCCAGGGTGCTATTGAGTGCGGCCAGTTCGTCGGCGGTGAACACCGATTCGGTGCTCCAGGACTGCTGGGCGCCGTGGTGGCTGAACAAGGACGAACCTTCGTTGACGCTTTTGTTCCAGCGCGCGACATCGTGAACGCCGATCATCCGAGACAGATCGGCCAGGTAGGTCGATCGGCCAAGGTCCAGGGCTCCGCCGGCGTAAATGTGCAGGTTCGACGCCGAAATGAGTTTGTCGGTCCCGGTTTCTCCCCAAACGTCGATCGCCTGAGGCAGCGACTGGATGAACGTCCAGACGCAGATCCCCTGGGAACCGAAGTGGCTGTACCAGCTGGGTAGATCCTTGAGTTTGCAGACGTTGGCGGCCTCGTCGAGGACGGCGACCATCGGGGTGGGTAGTCGTCCGCCGTAGCTGCGTGCGCACTTGACTGCCGAGTCGAAGACGGTCCCGATCAGGGCAGTCGTCAGTGGAGTGGCCGCGTCGGGGCCTTCCATGCTCAGCGCGTACAGGGTGTCGGTGCTGAGCACGAACTCGTCAGCGATGAACTCCGGGCCCACGCACGGTTTGGGTCGCGGGACTCGGCCGATGGTGCTGTCGGAGTCGCCGTAGGAATGGCGCTCGGGCGGCAGCACCGAGCAGGCGTAGACCGGTTCTTCCAAGACCGAGATGAATCGGCGGGCCATGTCGTAAAGGCCGTCACGCTGGCGCGGGTTGAGTGCGCGAGCGGTCCGCAGACGTTCGGCAGCCATTGGCTCCCCGGCTGTGATCAGCAGCTCGGAAGGAAGCTCACGCTCGGGTTCGGCGAGCCAGCCGTACACGTGCCACAGGTCGCCGCCCGAGACGGCCGCGGCGAGCATCATCAACGCGAGCAGCGCTTGCGCTCCCCCGTCGAAGTAGGCGTCGGTGCGCTGGTTGTCCTCCCGCGAGGCCGACACAAAGTAGGACGCCACCCGCAGTGCCCCGGCCTGGCTGTCCACGCCGCGCAAAGGGTTCCACCACCAGTCCTGGCCGGGCCGGGTGGAGATTCGCTGCAGGTCCGAGAGCCAGGCGGTTCCGTGGTCGGAGCGCGCCAACGCGGTCGCCGCCCACAGGTCGGGCTTGTTCGAGGTGGCTACGCACGCTCCCGGCGCCCGCAGCACCTGCGGGATCGCAAAGGCCAGCGTCTTACCAGAGCGTGGCCCGGCCAGCACCGTCGCCACCCACTCCCACGGGATGACGACCGGGTTGCGGCGATCCATCATCATCCCCACACGCATGCCACACTGATCCTCATCGTCCAGATCAGCGTCGGGCCACAGGCGCTGCGTGCTTCTGCGTGCGTCGGCCAGGGTGATCCCCGAGGTCTCCTTGGCGCTGGCCAGCACCGACGTCTTCTCTTTGATCACCGTGTCGGAGGTGGACGTCCAGGGGCCGTGCTGCCACAGTTTCCACCCACCAGTTGCTAGCGCGGCGACCAGCAGAATCAGCGCAATCCATGCCGACCACGGCCACTCGTTCTCGCCCGTCACCAGACCTAGCAACCCGGTAGGAGGGCCGTCGATGTGACCGGTTTTGCCGACGACAGCCGATCCGATGACCCAGGCGAGCCAGACGACCAGCAACAGTCCGATCACACAGAAGAACAGGATTGGCCCTACGTTCGAGGTTGGCTGGCGGCCCTTCCGTGCCTGTGCGCGGCTCACAGCTCAACCTCACTTCCGCGCTCAGGGACCAAGCTCAGCGCAGGCGGTGTCTGCTGTGCCCCGTCGAGTGCAGCTGTCGCCGCCCCGTTCGTATCGGCGACCGAAGCGTCGGCGAGCAGTTCACCCACCGACGGCTCACGGCCGTCGCGCCAGCTGTCCACGGAGTCGAGATTGTCGCGCGTGTACTGGTCGGCCAGCTCTTCCAGGTGCCCGGCGGCCCCGGTCTCATGCTCGGCCAGTTGCTGCTCGGTGCGCGTGAAGTCGGCAGCGGCGCCCGCTTGCTCAGCGGCGACCACCGATGCCACCGCTGCCGGCGGAACGCCATGGGCGCTGACCCGTTCAGTCCAAGCGTCGACGTGCGCTTGGGCAGTCGCCTCGGCTGCGCGCTGTTGGGTAGCGGCGTGCGTATCTGCGCCATTGCTGGTGACCTGCCGCTGCATTTCGAGCGCGGCCGCGAGCCGAGCGACAGATTCCTGGTAGCTCGACCCGTCGCGGCCCTGGGTGTGTCTGGGAGACTGCTGGCGCAGCCGCTCCCGGCTGCGCCGGGAGCGGGCCGCAGCTTGCGCACGGCGGTATCGCGCCTGCCGGGCAGCGTTCTTGGCGCGTGAGAACAGTTGTGAAAACTCCTGCTCCACTTCGTCGTCACCGGTGATCTCGGCCATTAGTGTTCTCCTTCTTCATCGGGTGTTGCAGGGACTGAGCGGTAATCGCTGACGCGCCACAGGCCGGACTCCAGTTGCAGCACGGTCACGGTCACTTCGAGCGTTTGTAGTGGAGTCGATTCGCCGTCGGTGTGCAGAACGGTCTGTTCGACGAGGGCCGAAACCTGCGCCGTGTGAGAACCGATCGGCTGGGTGCTGACAGCGGAGACCCTGGCGGTGATGATGTCTTTGCCGGCCCGCCAAGAGTCCCACTGTGGCCACGCCGGATTGGCCAGGGACACCCGCGGTGGGTTTGGCTCGGCCAGCACGCCGGTGGCCAGGTCCCGGCCACGTACGAGTGCGTCAGTGGGTGAGGAATCGGTGACCGGCCGCCAGCTGTACACCGTGCTCAGCCAGCGTTCGCTGACCTGCTCGGGCGTGACGGTCTCAGGTCCAGGCACGCCGGTGTGGTCGTCGTGCCCGCTGAGCCCCTCGTCAGGGGAGCCGCACGCTGCCGACAGTCCGATAGCGAGCAGGGCGAGTACGGCGAGCAGCGTGCGGTGGATGTGGGTGTGTGGGTGTTTCATGAAGCCTCCTTCATTTCCGACTGGAAGTGCTTTTCACGGGAGAGGATCTTGTCGGCGTACGGTCGGGTTTGGGCCGAATAGTCACCGCCGGAAGGCATTCCTCCCGCGCCGATCACTGCACCCTCGCCGGCGTTGTATCCAGCCAGATACAGCGCCTTCCTGCCGCCGGGATAGTCCGTCTTGACTCGGCCGGAATCCACCGCCGCATCGACGTTCTTGGCGATCGCGCACATGTACCGTCCTTGGGCCATGACCGCGTCGCCGACGTCGTAGGGGCTGACCTTGCCGTTCCCGTCGTCGTCTTTGCCCCAGCTCGGCCACGTACCGGGCATGAACTGGGCTGGGCCCTGTGCGCCGCTGCCGCTCACCGCGCCCGTCTGGAACCTGGATTCTTGCTCCAGTTGCGCGGCAAGCAATGCCGAGCCGATCTGAGGGCACAAGGCCCCGGCCTTGCGAATCCATGGTTCGAACGCCGCCGGAACCTTGCCCCTTCCGAGGTTGTCTTCGCCGCCGTGCTGGTCAGGAATGACACAGTCGACCACTGACGGCGCGCTTGCACCGCCGCTGGGTGCGTGCCCGAAAGTCTGACCGGGTTTGGGCATACCGTGGCCGATGGTCGTGATGTGCACATGGTCGAAGTGATTCTGGGTGTCGGAGAAGCGGTCCGGCATCAGGTTCCCCGGGCCGTTGGCGGGGTGATAGTACTGGCGCCAGATGGTGTACTCGATCTGGAAGTACTTCTTGTGCGCCAGAACGTAGGCGTTGATGTCGTCGCCGAGCTTCTTGCCTTCGGCCGAGGAGTAGTTGGGGATCATCACGTCGGCGGCGCGGCCGCTTGGATGATCTGGATAGGCGTCGTACGGGCGCCAACCGCCGATGGTCTGGATCTGCGGGAACTTGAGGGCGATCGCTCGGGCAACACGGATGGTGTCGATCTGCCAGTGCTCTTCAGACCCCATGCGCTTGGGCATCGTGGGTAGCTCGGCGTCGTTTGGAGCCGGTGCCCCGTCTTCGGGCTGCGCGGTCCCCGGCTCAGCAGGATCGGGCTGTGCTGCGACCGGTTCCCCGGCCGCCTGGGGGGCACCGTCGCCTCCGGGTGTGCGCGGGTCGGGGGCTTTGGCGACAAGCGGTTCAGGGTCGATCGGGCTTCCACCAGAGAGCCTCCCCCCGGGCCATATTTCAAAGTGCAGATGTGGGCCGGTCGATCCCCCATCGGAACCGACTTTCCCGATGAGCTGGCCTGCCTTTACCTGATCGCCCGCCTTGACCAGGACCCCGTCGGCGTACATATGGCCGTACACCGAGGAGGTGAGCTTGCCGCTCAGGTTGTGGTCGATGACGATCCAATGACCGAATCCGTCGGCTGGACCAGCGGCGACGACGGCGCCGGGCGCGTAGGCATAGATCGGGGTGCCTGAAGGCGCCGCCATGTCGACGCCCTGGTGGCGACCGCCCCGGGTGCCGAAGTGATCGCTGTACTCCCACTTCCCCTTCTCCAGAGGCTGGACGGTGCCTTCGTCGCTGGTGACGACGCTGGACGTCGAGTCCTGGGACACCGCGGCGCCCGGAGCGAGACAGCTGTTGTCGTCATCGCCGCCGCCGACGACTGCCCCAAGCATGATGATCGGCACCAGGAGGAATCCGATTGCCAACATCACCACAGCGCCCAGTCCCTTGTGCATCAGGCTTCTCCGAGGACCTTCGACAGGCGCAGAGCCACCGAGCGGCTGGCCTCCAGCTCAACTTTCAGCGCCCGCACTTCCGGCGACTCTTCGGCCGCGATCAAGCCCGCGTCCTCGCACCAGCCGATCACTGCCGACCGAGAAAAGCCCATCGCCCGGCCGACGATGGCCGCTGCCCTGGCCCGAGACATCGACTGCGGTTTGGCCATCATTCCTTTGACCAATGACACAGCCTCGGCTCGCTGCTCCGCTGTCGATCGCTGATAGGACCGCGGCGTCATGCGCGCTGCTCCTCGACATCGAACCGGCGGTTGGTGTTGTGCACCCCGGTCTTGCGTTCGGTGCTGGTGACCTCGACATGGAACGGGATCGCCGAGTTCTCGCCGCTCTCGCCGGCGAACAGCACGAACTTTCCGGTGCCGTGGGGGATCTGCCGCTGCCGCTCGACAGGATTGCGACGCGGGTCCTGGCCGGGGGCCAATTCCGGTGCAACGGGGTCATCGTGAGGGTTGGCCGACGACGACCAGCTATTCACCTGGCGCGCGGTCCTGTCATTCACCGCGATGTAGCCGCGTAGCAGCGGAATCTCATCGGGCGGCACGGGGCCGATGATCTTCGCGCGTGCACGCTCAAAGAACCCCAGCGCCTTATTGCGGTCGGCGATCGAATCGAACGCCGCGAGGTCTTTGAGCGTGTGGGAGATCATCGTCGTCCCGGTGCCGATACCACGCTGGATTCGGGTCAGCTCGTCGACGCGATCGACGATGCCGCCGCCAGTGGCCAGCACGCGCGCCAGCTCGTCCATGATTGCGTGGAACAACCGCTTGGGTTCCAGGCCCTCGTCGGCCAGCAAATGCGCGGACTTAATCGCGGCGAATCCCTCCGACCAGCAGGTCATCAGCGCGGCCGCGCGCAGCACCTCGTTGCCCTCAGGAACACGGGACAGATCGATGCAGATCGGCCGGCCGGAGGTGATGTCGAGCGGTTCGGACGACTGTGCGTTGAAGATCGACCCGAAGGGCCCGTCGATGATCGCTGTGAGGGTCTGTCGAAGCCGCAGCGTCAGGTCGTAGTACTGCTCGGTGGCGCGAGGGCCGAACGGCTCGCCCCGGCCCTCGATCGCCCCCGAAGCGCGGACCATGTCTTCCGGGCCGTCGGTGAGCACTTGCAGCAGGTCCTCCAGCAGGGGAGGCCCGACGTGCGGCGGCCTGTCCCCGAGGACTCGCAGGCCGGCGGTGATGAGCGTTTCCTCGAAGTCCTTCACCGGTTCGCGGCGGATCATCTCTAGTAGCGCCGCGGTGATCTGCATCTGGCGGGACTGGATCTCCAACTCGGCCGCAGCGCGAGCAGAACCCGGCAGACGGCTCAGGACCGACCCGAGGGAGCCCACCGAAAGCGGGTTGATCTTCCCGTACCCGAAGCCCAAGTCGATTACTTGCCCGCCGAGCAGACGGACCTGGTCGCTGTAGTCAGGTCGGATATCGCCCAGCATGATGGGGGTGACTCCGTGCGCGACGTCGCCGAACACCATGCGCCGCACCAGGGTCGACTTGCCGTATCCGTTGAGCGCCAAAATGAAATCCGAGGGCGCGCTGAGCCACCCGGCTTTGTGCCAAGACATGCAGTCGTACCCGACTTGCTGACCGGTCTCCTGGTGGATGCCAACAGGTGTGCCGATCACCGAGGAGTTCGCGCCGATCGTGAACGGAAACAGACCCGGCACTTGGGCGGTGGACCCGCGGAACTCTGGAACGCGGCGGATCGTCGATACGCGACCACCACCCGGCCCAACGAACCCGGTCTCGGTCAGCTCCAGCTGCGGACTATCGAAGTGGATCTCGTCTGACTCGGATTCCTGGAGGCGGACACGCTCACGACGGTTGTTGTCGGCGTTGAGCTGCAACCGGGCCCACAGGCCACGCCAGCCGCCACCGCGGTGCTGGTTCTCCAGCAGAGCGCGATCACGCTCAGACAGCGGCGGTTTGTGTGTCTTCTCCCTTTTCGGTTCGACGGCCTTCTTCGGTTCTTTCGTGCCCGCCGCAGAGGGCGCCGCAGCCGAGTCGGTGTCGAGGATTAGTGCCGGGGCACTGCGCTCGATGCTGTCCCGCCGGTCGACAACGTTCGTCATTCAGCTCGCCTCCAATGCGCGGGAAAGACCATCAGCGAGGACGGGGTGCTCACCGATCTCGGCATGCTCTGGGAGCACCACGCCCACACCGCTTGTCAGCGCCATCAGCTCGCCCTGACGGTCGTATGCCCTGCGCATCGCCAGACGAACGGCTACTGGCTGCTCGTTGTCGGTGTTTTCGCCCATCAGCTCGCCGGTGTGGGGCTCGTGACCGGACGGAATCACCGCACTCATCGCCATGATCTGGCGCTGCAAAACGCTTCGTTCACCTTCGCGTGTGCGGCGGTAAGCCATGGCCAGCCGCCGGCGATACAGACGCGGGCTACCCATCGCCTCTATCGCACTGCGCTCTTGGTCTGCCAGTATCCGGGACGAGAACACCCAGCTCACCGTTTTGGAATGGTCAGGGTGCATGACGTAGTGCCGGGTCTCTTCTGTGCGATCCGGAACCAGATCGGCCCATTCGTCGGCGGTGTCACGCGAGCGCGGCGCGTAGACGCTTGCGAGGTGCGCGACTACGTCGCTGCGGACCAGCGGTACCAGGGGCAGACCTGCCTGCTGGAGGGACCGCATGATCGCCGGGAGTCGAACGCCGAGGACCACGGCGGCGGCGTCATCGGCTTCGCGGCCGCTGCGCATACGGAAGGTCAGTGATACCAAACCCACTGGCGATAGTGGGCCAGAGTCCGCGGCGTACAGGTAGCTGTCGCACCAGCGGGCGAAATCGTCGACGCTGGCGGGTACGAAATCGAGCACCGTGGTGATCGCGACCAGATCCGCATTGGCGTCGTCGACGCCGATCCGATCGTCCCAGAATTGCACCCATTGCGCAGAGATCTGTCCAGCGGGGGCCCGACCGTCCAGGGCGCACCTCAGGATGACGGTGTGGAACTGGCCGTCAGAAATCACCGCGAACCGTTGCCCGCCGGAACTCTCCTGGTTGCTGATCGAGAGCGCTCTGCAGATCGAGGGCAGTTGCAGCGTGTTCTTTCGCTGCGGTGCTCGACGGGCTTTCACTTTCACGGGGAGTCCTCTTTTCGATCGGTGGTGGAACGCAGACGGGACGCCGATCAGGCGGCCAGACGCTCAGAAATAGTGGTATGAGCAGGTAGCACCAGGCCGATGCCCAAGCCTGCGAGGAAGGCGACGGATTGCTGATCGTGCGCCACGCTCATGCTCAGGCGCGAGGCGGTATGCAAGTCCCGCATCATCGACTCGGCCTTCGCCAGGTCTCCATCTGCGGGAACGGTCACGGTGGTCAGAATCGTGAACCGGGTGATTCCCGCCCCGAGTGCCTGCTCCTGCCGAGCCTGCATAGCTGAACGCAACCGAACTTGGGCGTGCTCGCTTGCACGCTTCCTGCCCGTGGTCAACGCCCGTTCGGCAAAGTTCAGATCCTCGTCGACGATCGAGGTGGCTTCGGCCGGAGTGTGAGGCCGGTAGATGAACGTGACCCGTTTACGCGGCACGTCGACTCGTGGGGCGAGGAGCTCGTCCAGGACTCTGGAGTCCACGGGCGCCTTAGACACGTCCCTCAGCATCCAAGACACCGATCTCGCCGAATCGTGCGCGAAGTACGCATGATGATCACTCGTGGACGTCGCGCCGACGTCCCGCCAGTCAAGTCCCAGAGGTTCCCCGCTGAGCATCGCCTTCTCCACCGCCAGCTCATCCGACGGGGACATCGCTCGCCGAGTGATGGCGATCAGCTCACGTTGAGTCATCGGCCGACACGGCAGGCCGGCCTGCTCGATGAGGTCGATCATCCGCGGTAGCCGGCGAGCAATGTCAGCGGCCTGCTCAACGGTGTCACGACGCCGGAGCCCACTGTTGGCGGCAAAGGTGACGGCAATGCGCGCCTCGGGCCTCACTTCGGTGCTGGGCACTTCAAAGATGGCTTCCCACATCACGTCCCGAACGATCTGAGGTGCCTGCTCGTTCACGATCTGCCGCATGAACTCCTGGGCGACCCGCTGTCCCGACTCCGGGAGCGTCTCTACCGTGGTGGTGATACCCACGACGTCGGGTGAGCCGCCGATCTGGGCAATCAGGTGACCGTACAAAGACACCCACTCATTCACCTGACTTTGGTCAACCCATTCCCGGCCCTGCGGCCAGACCCGGAAGACGATCGTGTAGTGATCGGCGGGCTTGACTCGCACAAGCCCGAACCGCCGGTGCGCTTCGCCATGCTCGGTGATCTCCGAGTCGGCCATAATCGCCGGAAGCGGTGTGCCGACCTCGACCGCTGTGCCCGGTCCTGACCTTCCCAGATGTTCCTTCGATCGCCGCTGGGAAGCACGGCCCCGGCTGGCCAGCATCACTTCCCAGCCGCTCCGGCCCCGAAACGAGACCACCAGCGGAATCATGGCGAGAACCACCGAAACGATGATGACGCCCTTGATCAGGGTGGGAATGAACGGCAGCAACGTCAGAGTCATGATGACGGCCGCGGCACCGAGAACGCCATACGTCGCCGATGACGTCAGCCCGCCCCATCCGTCCGCGCGCGGTTTCGTGAACCCGCTGTAGAGCAGACGCTCGTCCTTAGTCTTCTCGCTCATCCCGCCATCCGATGCTCACCGGTACCGCTGGCCAGAGCCGGGACGCGCGTGGAGGCCGCGGCTGGGGCGGCATTCCCTGTCGGATTCGGTGGTGGTGCCCCTGCTCCGCCACCGGCCTCTCCTTCGCCAGCCCGCTTAGCTGCGCCCGCCATCTGTGCTCCACCCGCGACCGCAGCGCCAACCGGGCCCGCCGCAGTGGCCGCACCCGAGGCACCAGCAGC
>NZ_JBAQWU010000528.1:0-1871 GCF_049299075.1 Gordonia sp. (in: high G+C Gram-positive bacteria) | reverse complement strand
CCCAGGCAAGTGCCGACCGGTCATCTCGAAACTTTCCGAAGATCGACGCACGAACATCTCGTTCCTCGAGACGCAGACTGAAAGCATCCGGGTGCCCCTTGTCCTCAAAGACGCCCGCGACAGTATTCAATGAGAATGCAAGGTCCTGAGCGGACCCGATGGCATCAGGCTGACGAGCCTGCAACTCTCGACATAACGACAATGCCTCTTCATACACCGCACGCGCGCGGTCAAGTCCCAGGGCGTGGTGTAGGTCGGTGATCTCTTCGAGTTCTCTGGTTGTTGGTTGTGTGGGTTATGCGGCGGGGAGTTCGGGTGTGCTCTGGTTGGTCACCTCCTCGGTGTTGTTGTTGGTGTTGGTGCTCGTGCCCGTTGCTCTGCAGCGTGCGAGGACGTCGAGGCCGAGGTAGCGGCGGCCTTCTGCCCATTCGTCGGTTTGTTCGGCCAGGACGGCGCCGACGAGGCGGATGATCGCGTCGCGGTTGGGGAAGATCCCGACCGAGTCGGTGCGGCGGCGGATTTCGCGGTTGAGGCGTTCGGCGGGGTTGTTCGACCAGATCTGGGTCCACACGTCCTTGGGGAACGCGGTGAACGCGAGGACGTCGGGGCGGGCGTTGGCGAGGTGCTCGGCCACGTCGGGCAGGCGGTCTTCGGTGTACTCGATGAGCCGGTCGAATTGGGCGCCCACCGCTTTGGCGTTGGGCTGGTCATAGACCGAGTGGAGCATCGCTTTCACGGCCGGCCACATGCTTTTCGGGCACACGTCCATCAGGTTCGCCGCGTAGTGGGTACGGCACCGTTGCCAGCCGGTACCGGGCAGGTTCGCCGCGATCGCGTCGACCAGGCCGCGGTGCGCATCGGAGGTCACCAGCTTGACCCCGGACAGCCCGCGGGCGACCAGGTCGGCGAAGAACGTGTTCCAGGCCGGGCCGGTTTCGCTGGTGGCCACGTGCAGGCCCAGGACCTCTCGGTGCCCATCGGCGTTGACGCCGGTCGCGACCATCGCGACCGCGTTCACGACCTGCCTGTTCTCCCGCACCTTCATCGTCAGGGCGTCGGCGGCAACGAACGTGAACGGCCCGGCGCTATCGAGGCGGCGGGTACGGAAGGCCTGCACCTGGCCGTCGAGTTCCTCGGCCATCCGGGAGACCTGGGACTTCGAGAGCGAGCTGATCCCGAGGGTCTTGACGAGTTTGTCCATGCGCCGGGTCGAGACCCCAGCGAGGTAGCAGTCTGCGACCACCGTGATCAGCGCCGATTCGGCGCGCTTGCGGCGCTCGAGGAGCCACTCGGGGAAGTAGCTGCCCGACCGGAGTTTCGGGATGGCGACATCGATCGTGCCGGCCCGGGTGTCCAGGGGCCGGTGGCGATACCCGTTGCGCTGGTTGGTGCGCCCGGCCGAGCGCTGGCCCCATTCGGCGCCGCAGACCGCGTCGGCCTCGGCCGAGAGCAGTGCGTTGATCATGGTCTGCAGCAAATCGCGCATCAGATCCGGAGACGCGTCAGTCAGGGCTTGGCTCAACAGGCCGGCAGGGTCGACAATGTGAGGTGCGGTCATCGTGCTGGGTTCCTTCTCGAGTCGGTTGTGAGAGATCACTCGAAAGAATCACGCGGTGGCCGCACTCATGTCCAGCAGCGACACGCTGCCAGGCCTGATCCCGGCCACCGGGCTACACCACCCTAAGGGGCACTACCCCCTGTCGGCGACCCCGCATACTTCGGCTGCCCTCCGGAGCGAACGCCGCCCGCACGGTGTTCCGTGCCAGACCAGCGTGCCGAACCGTTGCCTTCATCGACAAACCCTCAGCCCTTCTGAAGCCGACGAATCGCGGCCTAATCCTCCACTGAAAGCACTCTCCATAGTGCCGAGG
>NZ_JBAQWU010000527.1:0-7488 GCF_049299075.1 Gordonia sp. (in: high G+C Gram-positive bacteria) | reverse complement strand
GTTATGGGGCGCGTTCTCGCGGTCGGGTGGCCAGCGTTATCGCGCCCGTCGACCCCCCGTATCTCCTGCACCCGTGTTCGTGGTGCACAGACGACTTGGAGTCGAAATGAAACTGTCTGAGAAGCGTGACGCCCTCCTGAAGCAGGCGCAGGGCCTGATCGCTCAGCGGAAGTCGGCGGGCACGGAGCTGTCCGAGGAGGACCGCGCCGCCCTTGCTGACTACAAGAAGAAGATCGACGACCTGAACGGCCAGATCTCCGCAGCGAATGAGGATGCCGCGATTGTGGCCGCGTTCTCGAAGGTCACCAGCGGTGACGGTGCGAACGGCGAAGAAGGTGCGAAGTCCGGTGTGCTGACCGCGAAGAACCTGCGCGCGGTCGCCGGCAACCTGGCCGCGAAGGCACTGAACCGTGACGCCACGTTCGGACAGAAGTCGATGAACCTGGTCGGCGCGTCCGACGTCATCGTCACCGCGTTCGCTCAGACCCCGGAGAAGCCCGTCGAACTGCTCGACGTCCTCCCAGTCGTGGGCCTGCGCACCTCGACCCCGGCCAAGGACGGTGACCTGGCGGTCGGCGGTTCCGGTGCCACGTTCCGTTACCTCCGTCAGACGCTGCGCACCAACAACGCCGCCCCGGTCGCCCCCGGCGCCGCCAAGCCGGTATCGAAGTACGGGATCACTCCGGTGGACTCCGCGCTACAGGTGATCGCTCACCTGACCGAGGAAATCGACAAGTACACGCTGCGCGATGTGCCGGGTCTGACCCAGTTCCTCACCAACGAGCTGCTGTTCGGTCTGCGTGCCTCCCTCGAGCACCAGATCATCAACGGCACCGGCACCGCGCCGCAGCTGTCGGGCATTCTCGGGACCACGGGCATCCAGACCCAGGCCGCGGGCACCGACATCGCGCTCACGGTCCGCTCGTCGATCACCAAGCTCGAGACCGAAGGCTATGCGCCGTCGGCGATCGTGCTGTCGCCGGCCGACTGGGAAAGGGTGGAGACCTCGACCGCGAGCGGTTCGGGTGAGTTCCTGTTCCAGACCGGACCGGTCGACCGCGCGGCCCGCACTCTCTGGGGTGTGCCGGTGGTGTGCTCGACGAGCCTCCCGACCGATCGGGCGCTGCTGATCAGTGACCAGTCGGTCGCCGTCTACACCGACGGCCGGATGGATCTGGAATGGGAACAGGGCGGCGAGCTGTTCGAAAAGAACCAGCTGCGCGCACGGTTCGAGTCCCGGTTCCAGACCGCGGTCCTGCGCCCGCGCGGCGTGGTCCTGGCGACTCTCCCGACTGCCGGCACCGGCGAGTAAGAACCAAGTCCCGCCGCGTCAACCCCACATACTTCCTGGGTAAGGCTGCTCATGATGCTGGGATGAAAAGCTAGGCAGACCTGCGCGGCCGGACCGCATACGAAGACCCCCGCACTTTTCTTCATGGAGTGCGGGGGTCTTCGCTATCCCTGCCGAGCTTGTGAGGTTCCTCAAGGACCGCTCAAGACACCGTGCGAATGGAACCCAAGGGTGCCGGTGTCGTTGCCCCATCGCCGGAATCGACCCACGAACCACGCCCCTATCGCGTCCGGCCACGACGAACGGCCCGACCGGAGACCGGACGAGCTGAGTCATGGCACCACGGTGCGGGCCCTGCTGTGGTGGCCCCGCGTCCAGATCGGGGACTGAGCTACTGGACGGCCAGCTGGTTTACGTCGAGCTGTGCGTAGAACGACGGCAACGCGGTCGGATCGGTTGCGTGCGTGCCCCGGCCGGGAGTCGAACCCGGCCGACGACCATCAGGGCGATCGGGGGATCAGTCGGGCAGATCGGTGGCGACAAAGGCCAGGAGGGCCCGCAGGTCGCCGAAAACCTTGACCGCGCGGCCGGAATCGGGATCGCACAACCGGTGCTCGTCCGACTCGATCTCGTACTCGTATCCGGCCGCGTAGGCCAGGAGCGCGGCCGCGGCGATCCGGGTCTGGTCGCCGGTGAGCGTGATCGTGTTGCGCCACGAGCTGCGCGCGCCGTAGCCGACGCCGGTCGCCACGCTGGCGCCGCCGACATTGGACCGGATGTGCAGGGAGTCCTGCCGCATGATGCCGCGGTCCTCGTACGGGTCGGACGCGATCGCCGTGACGTCGGAGTAGGCCCGCTGGTGTGCTCGTGGCTGGCACTCGTCGCGCCGGTGCTCATCGAGTGCTGTCCGGTGAGCTTGGACGCTCACGCGCCAGCCGGTCCGTGTGTTCGCGCGTTCCATCGGGACGACGACCTGCGCGCCGCAGGCCGCACAGTCCGTGGTGTGGGTGCGGTGATCGGCGCTCATGCGTACACCCCGAGCAGTCGGCCGAAGAACTCGTCAACGTGGCGACCACAGACCCGCCACACACCGTCATCGCCCTGGATGACGTCGTTCGGGTCTAGGTGGAAGTCGTAGTGCTCGCGTGCCTCGTCGATGATCGCGGCCGCGCTGCTGTACCGGCTCATGCCGTGGCTCCGGCGTACAGGCCGAGCTCGTGCGCTGCGGTGAACACGCCGACGAGCAGCGCGTAGGTGAGGACCAGTCCGGCCGCCAGGCCGAGCGTGGTTAGGATCGTGGAACGGTGCATCGGAATCGCCTCCGGTGTGTCGAGACCCCGGACTCAGCGTTGCTGCGCTGACCGGGGTCGACTCACTTCCAAGGCTGTCGTTATCGCACGTTCATCGCACGACACCCGACTTCAAAATCGCAAACATGGCCTCTACCTGCCCGTTTGCTTTGCTCCGCCGCCAGGACTCGAACCTGAAATGTCTGAACCAAAATCAGAAGTGTTGCCTATTACACCACGGCGGATTACTGCGGAACTGATTGTGCCACAGGACGACTGACCTCCCAGAACCCGATCGCCTCGAGACTGCGGACCAGGCGGTCCCGGGCGTCAGTGAAGCGGTTGTGAATTTCGGCGCGGACCGCCTCGACGTCGCGGGCGGCAAGGTGCTCGATCAGACGGCGGTGGCTGGCCACCGCCTGGCGGCCCCAGTCCTCATCGTTCGTGTACAGGCTGTACGGCGTGTACCGCGTGGCGGCCAGCAGAAACCAGGCGAGCTTCCGGCTGCCACCGACCAGGTGCACCCTGCGGTGAAACTCGAACTCGTGCTCCCCCACCCGGACGGCGTCCCCCTGCGCCACCGACTGCTCCAACTGGTCGACAATCTGCGACAGGCCGAGCAACTCCTGTCCGAGGCCCTCGCTGCGGACCGCGTGCGTCGCCAGGCGCGCCGAGATCTCGGCCTGCATCCAGAAGATGTCCTCCAGGTCCGTGCGCTCGAGGCTGTCGACGACGAAGCCGCGGTGCGGTGACGACCGCACCAACCCCTCACCTCGCAACGTCACCAACGCCTCGCGCACCGGAGTGACACTGCAGCCGAACTCGGCGGCCGCCTCGTCGAGCCGAATGAACTCGCCGGGCCGAACCTGCCCGGTAATGATCCGCTCCCGCAGCCGGTCAGCCACCTCGTCGGTCAACTGCAGCCGCCGCACCGGCGTACTCAAATCAACTCCTTGTTGTGCTTCATCCGCCGCCGCAGGTCCTTCATCATCACCCGGGTGCCGCCGAACCGGATCGCCTTGGGCAGGAACTTGTTCACCACCGAGACGAAGGTGAACAGATGCTCAAAGCGTCGCCGATCGTCCTCGGTCCACTCCAAGCCGAGCTGACGGTGGAATAGCGGCGGCAGAAAGCCGATCGTCAGGAAGCGCAGCAGCGGCACAAACGGCCACCGGATCAGCGGGCTGATCATTTTCAGATCCACCAGATCGTTGAGGAAAGCACACGTGGTGTCATCAATCACGATCCGCTGGCTCGCCAGATTCCAGTAGTGATCAAAGTCCGCCCGCGTCGCCGGCCACATGTCGTCGGGCACCTGCAGCGTGGTGCCCAGCGTCTTGGCCGACTGATAGAAACTCTCGGCGTCCTCGGCCTCCATCCGCCCGTGCAGCAACTGATGACTGTCCTCGACACCCACAAACAGGCACGCCGCCACCCACATCTGCAGCTCGCGGTTGAAGGCGTTGTACTTGACCGGACTGTTCTCATCGGACTTGACGTGACGGTGCGCCGAGTTCACCGCCTCCCGGAACGCAGTCCGCTCCTCGTCGGTACCAACGATCGCCACCGCCAGATACTGCGACGTAGTCCGGGCCCGCTTCCACGGATGCTTCGTCAGCGCACCCGTCTCCACTTTGCTCTCCATCACGCCGTAACCGACCTCGGGCCAACCGAGTTGCTGCACCACGTTGGCCGCGGCCCCGGCGAACGCCCAGAAGTCCAGCGCTTCGTGCACCAGGGCGGGCTGGCGCAGATTAGTCAGCCTCCGCCGGCGTGTGGTGATGGTGATTCGGGTATCGGCCGTCGTCAACTCCGGCGTCGCGGTGTCGATGTCCGGCAGATACTTCGAGTGATACGCCGCCAAGGGCGGGCGGTTCTCGATCGCCGTCATCAGACCGTCTCCACGTCGTCCACGAGCCAGCGCCCGTCGATGTTTTGCAGCTTCATCACCATCCGGTACGGCTGGGTGCGGCCCTCCGGCGCGACGACGTTCTTCGCTTTCTGATCCACAAACAGCAGCACCGTCGCATGATCGCCGTCAACCGACTCGACGGCCGAATGGGTCACCTCGGCGGTCGCCTCACCCTTACCGTTAGACACGATCTCGGTGAGCGCCCCCACCATCTCGCCGTACTTCTTGCCGAAGTCCTCGGTCGACATCCCCACGATCGCCTCCCGGTTCTGGTCGAGCTCGCGGTAGTCGAAGGTCGACAGCTTCACCGCGTAATCGTTCGCGACGGCCAGGATCGCCGCGTTCGACGACGACGATGCACTCGAACTCGTCTGGGCGCCATCGCTGAAATACCGGTAGCCGAAGAACCCGAGCACCGCGATGAGCGCCACGACCAGCAGGCCGATCAACACCCGCGGCACCGGACGTTTGGCGTCGCCCGGCACGGCGTCGGCCGACTCGGCGTCGTTGTTGTCGACTTCGTCTTTTTCAAGGGTGTCAGTTGCCATTTCGGGCCCTTTCCAGGAGTTCTGACCACATCTGCATGAGTTCGGTGGCATTGGGAATCAGGAGCGGATCATCAACGACCGCCGGTCCGGAAATCCCGCCTTCGGACTTCCAGTTCTGCGTGCCCAGCCCGTTCGGGCGGGGCGCATTGGCCGCACCGCGCTGCCCGTACCCGTTTCCGGGTGGGCAGTAGCGCGTGAGGTTCGGGTTCGACGGGGACAGATCGCCGATGGCACGGCGCGGCTCGTCGTAAAACAGGCACACCGGCCCCTGCGTACCGATCAACGCGAAGTCGGCGCGATTGTTCTTGACGATCGACCGCAGATCCAGCAACCCCTGCGGGATCGTCTGCAGACCTGTCGCGAGCGATGCGGTGCGATCGGAGACAATCGGTTCGACGACGACGAGATTGGCCAGCACCCCGCCAAAGGTGCCGCGGTATTTATCGAACAGTGTGGTGGCGTGCGCGAGGCCGGCCGGCGACTGGTCGAGCAGGTAGACGAACGTCGGCTGCGCCGCGTCGAGCTGATCGGTGAAGCTGGCCATCATCCCCATGCCGGCTTCGAAACTCGCGCGCGTGTCGTCCATCGCGCCCAGGGTGGCCAGCCAGTCGGTCATCAGCCCCTTGATCAGTGGCGCATTTTTCCGCACCATCTTTGCCAGCGCCGCCCCGTTGGTGATCAGCGTGGTCAACGATTCCTCGTCGCCACCGAACGCGGTCGCCAGCTCGGCGCTCACTGTCGCGACGGAACCGGTCTGGAATGTGCCGAGGAGTTTAGCGGCCTCGCTGATCAACTTGTCCATTTGCATGGGCTGCCGATCGGCGGGTGCCGCAATCGCGTCGCCGTCGCGCAGATAGTTGCCGGTGTCCTTACCGGTCACGATGTCGACGCTCTGGATGCCAGCCATCGAGGCCATCGTGACCTGGACAAACGAGTCCCGCGGAATCTTAGTGTCCCCGCTGAGCACCAGTTCGACCTCCGCACCGCCACCGCCCGGCCGAAGCTGCGTCGACGCCACGGTGCCCACATCGACGCCGCGTACCGTGACGCCGGTGCCCG
Organism: Gordonia sp. (in: high G+C Gram-positive bacteria); assembly: GCF_049299075.1. Lineage (GTDB taxonomy): Bacteria > Actinomycetota > Actinomycetes > Mycobacteriales > Mycobacteriaceae > Gordonia. The sequence continues at coordinate 1,389 of NZ_JBAQWU010000527.1, read as the reverse complement.
CCGTCAATCCGAAGGCGTCGTCCATCGCCACATGCAGCCGAAGTTTGGAGCCGAAGCCTTCCGGGCCCGCCACGTAGTCGATGCCGAACGGAACGACGATCGCCGAGACGATCAGGAACAGCACGAACTGGAACGTGCCGACCGGGAATCTATCTCTCATCGTTTCTTCTTTCCCAGTCCGCCGGTGAGGAGATCGCCGAGCTCCTGCGGCGTCGGCAGCGGCTGCCCGGACAGCAGCAGTCCGCCGGTGAGGATTTTGTCAATGCCCCCTGGAATGTCCAGGGCCCCGTCGAAGACCAGGTAGTCGCCGCGGATGGCACGCGACATGTTGGCCATGAAGGAGTTCATATTGCCCAGCGTCTGGCCGACCTCGTTATTGAAACCGGCGAGGGCATCGACGAGCAGCTGCGCATCGGGTACCAGCGCGCTCAGTTCGCGGCGGCGGCCCTCGGTGATGGCCGCCAAGTTTGTCGCCAGCCCGGTCGTCTGGTTAATCAGGTTCGCGATCTGATCACGTTGCGAGGCAAGAACATCCACTGCTTTGGGTGTCTCGTCGAGGAAGGCCGCGATCCGCCCCTCCTGCGCCGCCATCAGAGAACTGACGTCGGCGGCTGCCGTCATCGCCGCGGTGAAGTCGGCGTTAAATCGCGACGACCGGCTGAGCAACCGGTTCAGGGTGTCGATCAGATCGCCGACCTTGTCCGAGCGGCCCTCGAAAGCCTCGTTCAGGCTGACCATCACCGACTGCAGTTGGCCGATACCGCTACCGGTGACCAGGTTGCCCAGCGCAGCTAGTGTGCTCTCCACTTGCGGGCCCATCGACGTGTCGGCGACATCGATCCGGGCACCCGCGCCGAGCGCACCCTCCGGCGTCTGTGGTGCCGACAGTCTGATGAACGGCGTACCCAACGCGGACGGAAGTTCCACTGCGGCAAGCACGTTCGCGGGGAGTTCGGTGCCGTCGTCAAGGCGCATCGTCACCTGGGCGCGCCCGTTGACGAGCGCGATATCGGTGACCCGGCCCACCACGGCCTGGCCGCTGCGTACCTCGGCACCACTCACCACGCCGTCGGCGGTCACCAGCTCGGCGGTCACCGGAAAGGTCTCGCGCATTCCAGCGACCGGCAGATCCTGCAAACCGACGGCGCAGCCACTGAGGAGCACCGCGCTCACCCCCAGACCGACCGCCGCAGTCAGCCGCTGCCGACGCCGGCGCGCGGTCACTTGGTCACCGCCGAGACGATGCCGAGCGGATCGGAGGCGGAGATCGGGAAGGTGATCGGGTTGGTCAGTCCGGCGCCGATACAGATCGGCAGTGGGAAGCGGTCGCACAGCGGCTTCAGCTTGGCGAACTGGGTGAGCGTCGTGGACACGTTCAACCGGATCCGG
>NZ_JBAQWU010000526.1:0-9358 GCF_049299075.1 Gordonia sp. (in: high G+C Gram-positive bacteria) | reverse complement strand
GTGCGATCGCGATCGGGTACGACGGCGATCTGCTGACCGATGTCCGGGCGGCCGCCCCATCGCCGATCACCGCCGTGGCCGACACCGCAGGCCGCGATATCGGCATCGATGCCTCACTGGCCCTGGTGGCAGCCGAGCGGATCGTGAGCATCGCGGCGTGGGGGCGGATCGGCGACGGCATCGTCGTCGTCGGCGGGAGCACCGAGGATTCCCGACGCCACCGGCGCGCGGCCGTGCCGGGTCTGCTCGACGATGCCGCGGCCGGGCGCCTCGTCGTCGAGATAGCCGGGGCCTACCCGCTGGCGAACGTCGCCGACGCGCTGGAAGCAGTCAGCGGCCGCCACCCGCGCGGCAAGCTCATTGTCGCCCCCTGAGCCGACGAAGCCGGGTTCACCCTGAGCCTGTCGAAGGGTCGAAGGGTCACTCGTCGGAGAGGACCTTGAATACGGTGAACGCGCCGACGATCACCAGCCCCACGACCACCAGCCACAATGCCGCCTTGACCAGCGACCAGCCGATCGAGATCAGGATCAGCACGCCAATGACGATCGCCAGCACCTTCCAGAACGAGGTGCCCGCGGACTTGTTTGTCTGCCCAGTTGAAGTAGCCATATCTCCACCGTGCCGGATATGACGGTCCCTGTCACCACGCGCGCGCCGATCTGGGGGTGAATTTCAGGGTCCTCCCCCAGGACGGCTGCTGCGCGGTCGGGGGCGCGCCCGGCCGGTCCGGCCTACTGTGGGAGCCATGACTGCCATCCCCACGATCCTCCTCAACAACGGTGTCACGATCCCGCAGCTGGGCTTCGGTGTCTTTCAGGTGGAGCCGGACGCGACCACACGCATCGTGCTCGAGGCCCTCGAAGTGGGCTACCGGCATATCGACACCGCGCAGATGTACGGCAATGAGGCTGGTGTGGGTGCGGCGATCGCCGCGTCGGGCATCGCGCGTGACGAGATCTTTGTGACCAGCAAGCTCAACAACAATGCACACGCACCCGATGCCGCCCGTGCGGCCACCGAGCGCAGTGTCGAAGCACTCGGCGGCCCGATGGATCTGTACCTGATCCACTGGCCGATGCCCGCGGTCGGGAGCTACGTCGACACCTGGCGGCTAATGGAAGAGTTCTATGCGGCCGGCGCAAGCCGTGCAATCGGCGTCTCCAACTTCCAGATCGCACATCTCGAGCGGCTACTGGCCGCCGCCGACGTCGTACCGGCGGCCAACCAGATCGAGGTGCACCCGTACTTGCGGCAAGATTCACTGCGCGCCTTCAACGAGCAGAACGGGATCGTCACCCAGGCATGGTCACCGATCGGCCAGGGTGACGTACTGCAGGATCATGTCCTCGTCGAACTCGCCGCGCAGACCGGCCGCAGCGTGGCCCAGGTGGTGTTGCGCTGGCACATCCAACGCGGTGATGTCATCTTCCCGAAGTCGAACCATCGGGGGCGGATGGCGGAGAATCTCGACATCTTCGATTTCCAGCTGACGGCCGAGCAGATGGCCCGGATCGACGGCCTCAACCGCGACACCCGCCGCGGCCCGGACCCCGACGAGTTCAACCTGATCCCCGACTGACCGGTTCGCACGCCCGTCATCGCCTCCCACGCCGTTCAGCGCCTCCCACGCCGTTCAGCGCCTCCCAAGCCCTCCGCCGGTTACCGCGGCTTCCCGGGAGGGCGGGTGAACCAGGGAGGGGCGCGGGAGCGGGCAAGGGGCGCGGGAGCGGGACTTAGGATCAGTCCATGGAGTTCTCCCGCCGTGCGCACGCCATCACCCCGTTCTATGCGATGGAGTTCGGCCGTCGGGCCGCCGAGCTGGAGGCGACCGGCGTTCATGTCGTGAAGCTGAACATCGGTGAACCGGACTTCGGTGCGCCACCGGAGTTCCTTCGCGAGATCGCCCGGATCAGTGACGGCCGACCGATGCCGTACACCGGCGCGCTGGGCAACTCCGACCTGCGCGCGGCGATCGCCGACTTCAGCCGAGAACGGTTCGCCGCACCCATCGCCGCCGAGCGCGTCATCGTCACCACCGGCGCCTCGGCTGCTCTGCTGCTGGCCTGCGCGGCGCTGATCAATCCGGGCGACGAGGTGCTGGTCGCCGATCCCTCGTACCCGTGCAACCGCCGGTTCGCCGAGAGCTTCGGCGCACAGGTCCGGCTGCTGCCGACCGGACCGGACACGCGTTTCCAGCTCGACGCCGCCGCGGTCGACGCTGCATGGACCGACCGCACCACCGGGGTGATGACCGCTTCTCCGGCCAACCCGACCGGCACGTCCCTGCCCTACGACGATCTGCGCGCATTGAGCAGCACCGTCGCCGAGCGCGGCGGCTGGCGGATCATCGACGAGATCTACCTCGGCCTCAAAGACGGCGAGCGGACCAGCATCGCCCACGACGACCCCGGCGCAATCGTGGTTAACAGCTTCTCCAAGTACTTCGGGATGACCGGCTGGCGCCTGGGCTGGATGGTGGTGCCCGAACCGATGATCCCGGTCGCCGAGAAGTTGGCGCAGAACTACTACATCTGTCCGCCGACCCCAGCCCAGGTGGCCGCGCTGACCTGCTTCTCCGCGGAGTCGTTGGCGGTGGCCGAAGCCCGACGATCCCTCCTGCGCGAGCGCAGACAACTGGTGCTCGACGGCCTCGCGCAGATTCCGGCGCTCTCGGTACCTGTGCTGCCCGACGGAGCGTTCTACGTGTACCTCGACGTCTCGGGCAGCGGCCTGACCGCATCGGAGTTCTGCGACCGCGCCCTCGACGAGGCCCGCGTTGCGCTCACCCCGGGCAAGGACTTCGGCGACCGGGACGCCGAACGCTTCGTGCGGCTCGCCTACGCAACCGGTGAGGACGAGCTGCGCGCCGGAATCGAACGTCTCGGCGAGTTCCTGGCCTAGACCCCAAACCGCGCCTGGACGCGGTTGATGAATGCGACCTGCGCCGCATTTGCCTTCTGCGTGGCGACGACGACGTCGAACCATTCGGCCCGGTCGACCTCCGGAAACACCGCGGTGCGGCCCGACCGCGGCGGCCAGACCATCTCGAAGGTGTTGCTGCACAACGACTCCGGATCGAAGTCGCCCTCCACTGCGAACCCGGTCACCACCTTGCCGCTGCGCAGACGGATCTGGCCGAGCGCGATCGCGCGACCCTCCGGGACAGGTGAACCGGTCTCCTCGGTGAACTCCCGGCGCGCCGCCGCAAGCGGGTCCTCACCCGATTCCACCAATCCTTTGGGGATCGACCAGGCGCCGGCGTCCTTGTTTATCCAGAACGGGCCGCCCGGGTGCACCAGCAGCACGCGAAGCGCGTCTCCCCGCCCGCGGTACAGCAGAATCCCCGCACTGTGCTCGGCCATGGGTTCAAAGTATCGCGGCATGACAAACTGGGGGTCATGACTGATTGGGCCGCACCGACCGCACCCGGACCTGTCCACGCCACCGTCGAGCTGCCTGGCTCCAAATCGCTCACCAACCGCGCCCTGATCCTTGCGGCCCTCGCCGACGGCCCGTCGCGCCTCACCGGCACGCTGCGCAGCCGCGACACCGACCTCATGATCGACGGACTGACCGCCCTCGGGATCGGAATCGATTGGCCCGCCAGCGATCCCACCGAGATCACGGTCACGCCCGCCCCGATGCACGCCGCCTCGGTGCACTGCGGTCTGGCCGGTACCGTCATGCGATTCTTGCCTGGGGCGGCCGCCCTCGCCGACGGGTCGGTGCACTTCGACGGCGACGAGCAGGCGCGCTCGCGGCCCCTGAGTACCGTGCTCGATGCGCTCCGCGTCCTCGGCGTCGCCGTCGACGGCAACTCGCTGCCGTTCACCGTGCACGGCACCGGCGCAGTGGTGGGCGGACCGGTGACCATCGACGCCTCGAAGTCGTCGCAGTTCGTGTCCGGTCTGCTGCTGTCGGCCGCGCGCTTCGACACCACCACCAGCATCACCCACTCCGGCCCACCGGTGCCGTCCATGCCGCACATCGAGATGACGATCGACATGCTCGCCGCCGCCGGGGTCACCGTCACCCGCGAGGTCGGCGCCGTGACCCGGTGGTCAGTGAATCCGACCCCGATCCGCGCGGTCGATTGGGTGATCGAACCTGACCTGTCCAACGCGGCCGCATTCTTGGCCGCCGCCGCGGTGACCGGCGGCCGGGTCAGTGTCCCGCGCTGGCCAGCGGCCACCACCCAGCCGGGCGACGAGATCGTCTCCATCCTGATCGACATGGGTTGCGACGCCACCCGAACGCCCGACGGCGTCCTCACCGTCACCGGCCCGCAGCGGCTCAAGGCAATCGACATCGACCTGCGCGACGTCGGTGAACTCACCCCCACCGTCGCGGCGCTCGCCGCCGTCGCCGAGGGCACCTCAACGCTCTGGGGCATCGAGCATCTGCGCGGCCACGAGACCGACCGGCTGGCCGCGCTCACCACGGAAATTACCCGCGTGGGCGGTAGCTGCCGCGAGACCGAGGACGGCCTCGTCATCACCGGTCGCGCCCCGTCCGAACTGACCGCAGCCACCTGGCTCAGCTACGCCGATCACCGGATGGCGACCGCTGGCGCCGCGCTCGGACTCGTCGTGCCAGGCTTGGCGGTGGAGAACGTGGAGACCACCGCCAAAACTCTGCCCGATTTCCCGGAGCAATGGGCGGCCGTCGCCGCCACCGGGGTCGCATGAACCGCTCGGCCCGCTCCTACGACGAATCCGATGTGCGGATCCGTCCAGGTAAGGGCACCCGGCCCCGCACGAAGACGCGGCCTGCCCACGACGACGCGCAGACCGCGATGGTCGTCGCGGTGGACCGCGGCCGCTGGGGTTGCGTGATCGACGACGACCCTGATCATCGCGTCACCGCCATGCGTGCCCGCGAACTCGGGCGCACCCCGGTCGTGGTCGGCGACCGGGTCGGTGTGGTCGGCGATCTGAGCGGCCGGCCCGACACCCTCGCGCGGATCGTGCGCGTGGACGAGCGCAGTACCGTCTTGCGCCGCACCGCCGACGACACCGATCCGTACGAGCGCATCGTCGTCGCCAATGCGGACCAGCTGCTCATTGTCACCGCCCTGGCCGATCCGCCGCCACGCACCGGCTTCGTCGAGCGGGCACTGGCGGCTGCCTATGCCGGCGGCCTCACTCCTATCCTGTGCCTCACCAAATCGGATCTGGCCGACCCGTCCGGTTTCGCCGCCCACTTCGCCGACCTGGAGTTGCCGGTGCTGGTCGCCGGGCGCGACGACCCGCTCGACGATCTCCGCGCCGCCCTCGACGGCCACCTGACTGCACTCATCGGACACTCCGGGGTCGGTAAATCGACCCTGGTCAACCGGTTGATCCCCGACGCCGACCGGGCCGTCGGCCGCGTCTCTGGCATCGGCAAGGGCCGCCACACCTCGACGCAATCGGTCGCCCTGGCCCTGAAACCTGGCACTGACGCTCGGCCCGCCGCTGCGGGATCGGGCCCGGCGGGGCCAACCTCCTGGGTGGTCGATACCCCCGGTATCCGGTCGTTCGGTCTTGCGCATGTGACCCCGGAGGAGATCGTCGACGCGTTCGGCGATCTGCGCGCGGCGATCGGCGACTGTCCCCGCGGCTGCACCCACCTCGGCCCGCCCGCCGACCCGGAGTGCGCGCTCGATCGGCTCACCGGCAGCTCACACCGCCGCGCCATGGCGGTGCGGGAACTACTGAACGCGATCGGCGCCGGCCCCGAAGTGATCGAAGCGGTGTCGTACGGGGACGTCCCCGACTAGGGAACAGTCAGGTCAGAGCCGGCGGCCCCGGAGCGCGCGGGAAAGGCCGCGTTCTTTCATCCGGGTCAGCGCGGTGCGCAGGCCCGGGGCACGCTCACCGAGAGCGTCGAATCGTCGTTCCGACGTGGTTTCCGGAGCGTCGTCGACGGTGTCGGTGAGGAAGCGGTCGGGCAGCGCGAGTTTGTTGATGGTGCGCAGTGTCCGCAGGTACTGCATGGAGAAGCTTCCGGTGTTGTACGGGAGGTCGTACTTCTCGCACAGTTCGCGCACGGTCACCGCGACTTCGGCGAGCCTGTTGCTCGGCAAGTCCGGGTACAGGTGGTGCTCGATCTGATAGCACAGATTGCCACTCATGAAGGCCAGGCCCGGCCCGGCCTCGAAGTTGGCGGTGCCGAGCATCTGCCGCAGGTACCACTGGCCTGGAGTTTCCTCGTCGAGGGTCTCGACGGTGAACTTTTCCGCGCCGTCCGGGAAATGGCCGCAGAAGATCACCGCGTATGCCCACACATTGCGCACTAGGTTGGCGGTGGCGTTGGCGGTCAGCGTGGTGACCGCGCCGCGCGGCGAACGCTGCGCGAGGCCCGAGGCCACCGGGTAGAGCACATAGTCTTTGCCGATCTGCCGCGCCGCTTTGGCGAGGAACAGTTTGACCTCGGGGATGCCTTCTTCGCGTGGGCGGGTGCCGTTGATGATGCCGGCCAGGTTGAGATCGTGCAGGGCGATGCCCCACTCGAAGGTCGCCGCGAGCAGGACGTTCTGCAGCGGCTGGAGCAGGTACTTCGGGTGCCACGGCTGGTCCCGGGTGACGCGCAGCGCGTTGTAGCCGACGTCGTGGTCCATGTCGAGCACGTTCGTGTACTTGTGGTGAACGTAGTTGTGCGAGTGCTTCCAATGCGGGGACGCACACACCATGTCCCACTCCCACGAGGTGGAGTGGATTTCCGGATCGTTCATCCAGTCCCACTGCCCGTGCATCACGTTGTGCCCGAGCTCCATGTTCTCGACGATCTTGGCGATAGCCAGCGCCGCCGTCCCGGCCACCCACAGCGATTTGCGGTTGCTGCCGAGCAGCGCGAGGCGGCCGAGCACCTCGAGTCCACGCTGGGCAACGATGGTGCGCCGAAGATAGCGAACATCGCGCCCACCGAGTTCGGATTCGATGCGCCTGCGCAGCGCATCGAGTTCGGCCCCCAGCGCGTCGACGTCCGCATCGCTCAGATGCGCGTACTCATTGATGTCAGAAATTGCCATTGTTACCCATTATGCCCAGATTCGTTCGCATCCGCTTCCTCAGGCCGCTGGCAGCCGCACGATACCCCGACGACGTTCGCTCAGGGTGCGGATCGCCGACTTGAGGCCGCGACGTCGGCCGTTGCGTGGATCGATGGCGGTGACCAGGTGCTCGGACGGATCGGACTTGAACCTCAGCTCCGAGGCCGTTTCCGGCGCATCGTCGCTGGTCGCCGACAAGTACTTGTTCGGCAGGGAGAGCTTGGCGATGGTGCGCCACGACTTCGCATACTGCACCGGAAAGGACCCCGTCGTGTACGGGAGGTCGTACTCGTCACAAATGGCCTGCACGCGCACCGAGATCTCGGCCAGCCGGTTGCTCGGCAGGTCCGGGAAGATGTGGTGCTCGATCTGGTAACTGAGATTGCCGCTCATGAAGGCCAGCACCGGACCGGACCGGAAGTTGGCGCTGCCCAGCATCTGACGCAGATACCAATGACCGCGCGTCTCGCCTTCCATATCCCGCTTCGTGAACTTCTCCGCGCCGTCGGGGAAATGGCCGCAGAAGATCACGGCGTTGGTCCACACATTGCGAATCGCATTCGCCAGCAGGTTGGCGGTCAGGGCCTTGCGGGCGCCGGTCGTCGAGCGGGTGGCGGCGCCGACGATTGCCGGGTACACGACGTAGTCTTTGGCGACCTGCCTACCGATCTTGGCGCCAGCGTCGCGCACATCCTTCTTGAACGCAACCTTGTCTTCTTCGGTCTTGCGCTTCTTCGCCAGCTCCAGATGTTGGGCCGCGACGCCGTACTCGAAGCCGAGCATCAGTATCGCGTTCCACAGCACATTACCGAGGTAGAAGGGCCGCCAACGCTGGTCGCGGGTGACTCGCAGCAGACCGTAGCCCACATCGTCGTCCATGCCCAGGACGTTGGTGTACTTGTGGTGCACGTAGTTGTGCTGGTGCTTCCAGTGCGCGCTCGGACCCGCGTTATCCCACTCCCACGACGTCGAGTGGACTTCCGGATCGTTCATCCAGTCCCACTGCCCGTGCATCACGTTGTGCCCGAGCTCCATGTTCTCGATGATCTTGGCGACCCCAAGCACCCCGGCACCCGCCCACCACAGCGACCGCTTCTGCGCACCGAAGATCAGCGCCCGACCACCCAGTTCCAGCCCACGCTGCAACCGAACTGTGTTGCGCAGGTATTGCGCGTCACGTTGGCCGCGGTCGGCCTCGATATCAGCTCGAATCTGGTCCAATTCGGCCCCGATGGCCGCGATGTCCGCATCACTCAAATGGGCGTACTCGGGAATGTCTTTGATCGCCAAGGCGAGCTCCTCACTGAGGTTTCCGAAACCGAGGTTTCCGTAACTTACGTTAGCGTAGGTTACGGTGCCGTAGGTTGTCTACCTCGTCCGAGCCGGATCACTCCTCCGGACGGTCTCAGACGTCCAGCGTGCAATCGCCGGCGGCAGCGCTGACACACGTCTGAATCCGCTCGCCCTCCACGTGCTCGACGCCGGTCCGCAGATCGCGGACGCAGCCCTTGTCGAGCATCACCACACAGGTCTGGCAGATGCCCATGCGGCAGCCGTAGGGCATCTGCACGCCGGCTTGCTCCCCGGCCTCGAGCAGCGTGGTCGCGCCGTCGGCCTCGATCGACTTATCGCGCGTGGAAAAGGTCACCACGCCCCCCTGAGCGCCATGTGCGCCGCGTTCGAGGGCGAACCGCTCGATGTGCAGCGACTCGGCGACACCGGCCTCGTCGTAGGCCTCGGTGAGCATGTCGAGAAATCCGGACGGTCCGCATGCCCAGGTGGCGCGCTCGGTCCAGTCCGGAACCAGTTCGGTCAGCGCCGCGGCGTCCAGCTTGCCCTGGCTGCGGGTGAGCCGCAGGATGACCCGCGCGAAGCCAGTGCGCGCCAACTCCGAGATCTCCCCGGCGAACAGCACATCAGCCTCGGACGGCGCCGAATGCACCACCACCACATCGGTACCCTTGCCGCGCCGACGCATGGTGCGCAACATCGACATGATCGGCGTGATGCCCGAGCCAGCCGTCACCAACAGCAGCTTCTCCGGCAGCGGCTCGGGCAGTACAAACTCGCCAGCCGGCGCGGCCAGCCGCACGACCGTACCCGGCGCCAGGCCACTGACCAGGTGTGAGGAGAGAAATCCTTCGGGCAGCGCCTTGACCGTGATGGCGATCGTCTTGTCGCCGCGCGAGGTGTCCGGATCGCTGGTCAGCGAATACGACCGCCAGGTCCACCGCCCGTCCACCGGAATGCCGATGCCGACATACTGCCCGGCCTTGTAGTCAAAGGAAAACCCCCACCCCGGACGGACGACGATGGTTGCCG
>NZ_JBAQWU010000525.1:0-8403 GCF_049299075.1 Gordonia sp. (in: high G+C Gram-positive bacteria) | reverse complement strand
GTGGTCGATCGTGTTGGCGGTGTGAATCCAGGCACGTCCAGTACCGCTGCACGCGACGATGACACCAGCTAGAATCGCCTGCCCTGGGAGTCGGCTCTGATGTTCCTTGCGATCACCGTTGCAGTGTCAGTGATCTGCTCTTGCGTCGCGTCGGTTTCCATGCATATCGAGATGATCGCGAAGTGCAGGTTGTCTCCGCGGATGACAGTGTCACCGATGTTTGTCCGGTAAGGCAGGCCGCGCTCGCCCCCGCCGGCCGCCTGGCCCAGTGCGACTTCTTCCTCTGTCGGGTTGTCTGGCCAGCGGTCACACTTCACGACTCCGCCGCCGTACGGGAGTCCGTCGCCTTTGGCCTGGCTGGTGGTGGCAGAGCGACCGAAGATGCCGGCCGCCGGGACTGAATTGTCAATCGGGAGCGTCGAAGCCGATTCGGTATCGTCCCCAACTTTAAGTGAGATTCCGATGATGATCGCCAGAACGAGGACGATCAAAGCCGCCAAGGCTACAACTGAACCCAGGTCGATGCCAGCGGCCGCCTTCTGATCGCCGCGGGGTGCTGGGCTGCTCGCTCGTCTTGAGGAACGCTGAGCGGATACAGGCTTGGCTGGGACTGCCTTTGCTGAGCGTCGTCGCGAGGACGCTCTCTGAAGTGCCGCGTCGGGTTCATCCAGCGGAGGAAGACTGACGATGAGCTGCCTTGGCTCATCCGGTCTCGCTGCAGGATTGCTGGCCGGGCCCATTTTCTCGATGGGCGGGGTCGTGATTTCGGTGTGCTCGGTTGGCGCGTACAGCTCAGCAGCGGCTGCTCTTGATTCGTTAGGAGCGTCAAGATGTTGAGCGAATTCCTGGCAACTGGCGTAGCGGGCCGTGGGGCTCTTGGAGAGTGCCCGGGCGAATGGGGCGTCCAAATAGTGCAGATCCGGATCAACGACGCCGATGGGTCCTGGCAGCTTGTCGAGGTGGGCTCGCATAAGTGCGACATGTGAATCAGCAGCGAACGGCGGTTCACCGCTGAAAAGTTCGTACAGTGTGCAGGCGAGTGAGTACTGGTCCGCGGCGCCGGTGGGAACTTCGCCCTCGATCATCTCCGGGGCGCTGTAGGCCAGCGTGCCGATAAACATGTTAGTGCCGGTCAGCCCGGTGGCATTCGCCAGTTTGGCGATGCCGAAGTCCAGGACAGTCACGGTGGCGAGCTCGCCGTTGTGGTCACGGGTGATGACGATGTTGGCCGGTTTGATGTCCCGGTGGATCACGCCGCGGTGGTGGGCGTAGTCGAGCGCCGAGGCCGTCTGTTTCGCGACCTCACTGATCTCGTCGTCAGTGAGGTCAGCTTGGGAGAGGTCTTCGCCGTCGAGGTAGCTCATGGTGAACCACGGGTCGCCGCCTTCGACACCATAGGCGTGAACGGTGATGATGTTCGGGTGCTGCAGACCGGCGGCGGTGCGGGCCTCGCGAGCGAACCGCTCGCCGAAATCCATGGCCGCACCCGCTCCGGTGGAGAGGACCTTGAGTGCTTCGAGGCGGTGGAGTGCGGGGTTCTCGACCAGATAGACCTGACCCATGCCGCCGCGGCCGAGCTGCCGGACGACGGTGTAGCCGGCGAAGGTCGAGCCCGGTGACAGGTCCATGCTGGTGCCCCCCCGTGATGCGCTGCGCAGTCAGTTCAGGCTAGCGGGTGATTTCGGGGTCGCCGGTGAGCGGGGCGCGGTGTCGACACCGGCACTCACTTCGTTCGGCCGGGCTCAACCATCGAGAGTGGGCTCCGGCCAATGGGTTCGGTTCCGCCCTACGGCGCATGTATAGGGCGGAACCGAGAGTGTGGGCTGGAGGCTTCGACAGGCTCAGCCGGCGGGGACAGGCTCAGCCGGCGGGGACGAGCTCAGCCCGCCGGGGTTAGGCCGAGCCGGGGTCGGCGGTGCTGACCGGGGCGGCGTGCACGTCGGTGATTTGGTACTTCGCTGCGGCCTCGGTGGCTACGGAGCGGTCGATCTTGCCGTCGCGGGCCAAGGCCACCAGGACGGCGACGGCGATGGAGGCGGCGTCGACGTTGAACACGCGGCGGGCCGCCGAACGGGTGTCGGAGAAGCCGAAGCCGTCGGTGCCCAGCGTCAGATACGTGCCCGGAACGTAGGGGCGGATCTGCTCCTGCACGGCGCGCTGATAGTCCGAGGCCGCCACAAACGGGCCGTGGCCCTCCTCGAGTAGGTCGGTGAGCCACGGCTTGCGCACAATGCCCTCGCGCAACTCAGCCTTGTCACACTCGATGCCTTCGCGGGCCGGCTCGGTCCACGAGGTCACTGAATAGACGTCGGCGGCGACGTCGTAATCCTTGGCGAGCAGATCGGCGGCCAGCAGGCCGTCGCTCATCGTGATGCCCGAGACCAGGATCGACGCTCGCTGGCTGCCCTCGATCTGCGCCGGACGGTACAGGTAGGCGCCCTTGCGGAGGCCGTCGAGGTCCAGGTTGTCCGGCTGCGCGGGCTGATGGATTGGCTCGTTGTAGACGGTGATGTAGTAGTAGATCTTCTCCGGATCGGGGCCATACATTCGCTTCAGACCGTCGTCGATCAGATGCGCCAGCTCATAGGCGAACGCGGGGTCGTAGGCGACGACGCCCGGGTTGGCGGCGGCCAGCAGATGCGAGTGCCCGTCGGCGTGCTGCAAACCCTCGCCCGTCAGCGTCGTCCGGCCGGCCGTCGCGCCGATCACGAAGCCGTGCGCCATCTGGTCGGCAGCCGCCCAGAAACTGTCGCCGGTGCGCTGGAAACCGAACATCGAATAGAAGATGTACAGCGGAATCATCGGCTCGCCGTGCGTCGCGTACGACGTGCCGACGGCGGTGAAACTCGCGGTGGAACCGGCCTCATTGATGCCCTCGTGCAGAATCCGGCCCTGCTCGGACTCCTTGTAGGCGAGCATGAGTTCGGCGTCGACCGCGGTGTACAGCTGCCCCGACGGGTTGTAGATCTTCAGCGTCGGGAACCACGAGTCCATCCCGAAGGTGCGGGCCTCGTCGGGAATGATCGGCACGATGCGCTTGCCGATCTGCGGGTCGCGCAGCAACTCCTTGAAGATACGGACCAGTGCCATCGTCGTTGCTACTTGTTGATTGCCCGAACCTGCCGACACCGCGCCGATGGCCTTGGTCGTGTCCGCGGTGAGCACCTTGTGGTTGAGGTGGCGCTGCGGGAGAAAACCACCGAGACTGCTGCGGCGCTCCAGCATGTACTTGATCTCCGGCGAATCGGCGCCGGGGTGGTAGTACGGCGGCAGATACGGGTCGGCCTCGAGCTGCGCGTCGGTGATCGGGATGTGGTTGGTGTCGCGGAACGCTTTGAGGTCGTCGAGCGTCATCTTCTTCATCTGATGCGTCGCATTGCGGCCCTCGAAGTGGCTACCCAGCGTGTAACCCTTGATGGTGTGCGCCAGGATCACTGTCGGCTGGCCCTTGTGCTCCAGCGCAGACTTGTAGGCGGCGTAGATCTTGCGGTAGTCGTGCCCGCCGCGCTTCAAACGCCAGATGTCCTGATCGGACATGTCTTTGACGAGTTCCTTGGTGCGCGGGTCGCGACCGAAGAAGTGCTCGCGGATAAACGCGCCGTCGTTCGCGCGGTAGGTCTGGTAGTCGCCGTCGGCGGTCTTGTTCATCAGGTTCACCAGCGCGCCGTCCTGATCGGCGTGCAGCAGCGAATCCCACTCGCGGCCCCACACCACCTTGATGACGTTCCAGCCGGCCCCGCGGAAGAACGACTCCAGTTCCTGAATGATCTTGCCGTTGCCGCGCACCGGACCGTCGAGCCGCTGCAGGTTGCAGTTCACGACGAAGGTGAGATTGTCGAGGTGGTTGATCGACGCGATCTGCGCCAGACCACGTGATTCCGGCTCGTCCATCTCGCCGTCGCCGAGGAACGCCCACACATGCTGTTCGCTGGTATCGGTGATCCCGGTGTCGTGCAGGTAGCGGTTGAATCGCGCCTGGTAGATGGCATTCATCGGACCCAGGCCCATCGATACCGTCGGGAACTGCCAGAACTCCGGCATCAGCCGCGGATGCGGGTACGACGGCAGGCCGCCGCCGAGGCCGGCGTGGCTGTGCTCCTGGCGGAATCCGTCCATCCGGTTCGCGTCGATCCGGCCCTCCAGGAAGGCTCTGGCGTAGATGCCTGGCGACCCGTGGCCCTGGATAAATATCTGGTCGCCACCGCCGGGGTGGTCCAGTCCGCGGAAGAAGTGGTTGAAGCCGACCTCGTACAGCGAGGCCGACGACGCGTAGGTCGAGATGTGTCCGCCGACGCCGATGCCTGGCCGCTGCGCCCGGTGCACCATGATCGCAGCGTTCCAGCGGATGTAGGCGCGGAATCGTCGTTCCATGTCCTCATCGCCGGGGAACTCCGGTTCCAGGTCGGTCGGGATCGTGTTGACGAAGTCGGTCGAGGTGAGCGACGGCAATTGGACACGGGCGTCGTCGGCGCGCTCGAGCATCCGGAGCATCAGGTAGCGAGCGCGATCGGGGCCCGCGTTGGCGAGCATGGCGTCGAACGATTCCAGCCACTCGTCGGTTTCGGTCGGGTCCGAGTCGGCGAGGTACGACGCCACGCCGTCGCGGATGACCTGCACGCGATTGGTGCTGGTCGCAAGTCCTGCATGGGCCTCGGTCGGGTCGGTCACGCTGCCACCTAGCTGTGTCGTGTCTTCCGGATGTGATCTGCCTTCCATCGTGCCCCAAATGTGAGCCACTGGCAGCGATGTGGCGAGACTCTCACCGCGCCGTTCACCTGCCCGTAGCCGCGGCGCACAGGTACTGTGCGGCAGGATGTGAAGCAGTCGCCATCGCATTCGGGGGTGCAAACATGTGGTTTGCATGCGCGGCGGCACGGGAGGAGGGGACGTGCATCGTTTGATGCGGGCAGGGTTGCTGGCTGCGGTGTGCGCGATAGTGCTGGCCGCGTGCGGCGCCCAAGAGCAGTCGGCCACGCACTCTTCGGTCGGGGTCACGACCATCACGACTGAATCTCGCGCGGGCATCGACGCCGCCATCGCGGTGTGTCATCAGGTGATCACCTCGGCCGGGGTGATGGTTCGCGACTACAACGCGTTCATCGCGCGCCTGAACCAGACGCAGGACTACGCGAAGATCGACAAGGAAGACCGCTATGCGGTCGAGACGTTGAACACCGGCGTCGAGGAGATGCGCAAGGCGATCACGCCGGCCGTGCCGGTGGATATTGAGCAAAAGGTCCAGGACTTCATCACCGCGAGCGAGCAACTGTCCGAGCAGATCGGCCAGCGACGCAAGCTTGCGCTCAACAGTGCGATGGAACGGTGGAGCGAGCAACGCACGACGGTGATCGATTCGTGTGGCGAATTCATGCCGACGGGGATCAGTTGAGGCGGGCCGTTCGACACGTTTCTGTGGGTAACCCGTGCGCGTTGCGGGGACGGACCCTCTAGGCTTATCGATATGGTCGACATTTCGACTCTGGGAACGCGGCTGTGCCGCGTCATCTCGAACCACAAACCAGGAGGTCACAACCGGTGGTAGGCACCACGGAGGATAGCAACGTCGGCAAGCTCGGATTCGCCAAGGGAATGGCGATCCAGGAACTCGGGTGGGACGAGGACACCGACGACGACCTGCGTGTCGCCATCGAGGACGTGATCGACGCCGAGATGCTCGACGAGGAAACAGTCGAGGTGGTTGACGCGGTGCTGATGTGGTGGCGCGACGACGACGGCGATCTGGTAGACGCTTTGGTCGATGCGATTACGCCACTGGCCGAGGGGGGCTTCGTGTGGGTCGTCTCGCCGAAGACCGGTCAGGATGGGTATGTCGATCCCAGCGAGATCGCTGAGGCCGCACCCACCGCAGGCCTGAGTCAGACCAAGGTGATCAATCTGGGCGACTGGTCGGGTTCCCGACTCGAATCGCGTTCCCGCGGCAAACGCTGATGTCGGGTCCCGTTGCGGTCGGTGCCAGTGCTCCGGACTTCACGCTGCGCGACCAGAACAATCAGGAAGTGACGCTCGCGGCACTGCGCGAGAAGGGCCGCGTGCTGGTCGTGTTCTTCCCGCTCGCCTTCACCGGCACCTGCGAAGGCGAGCTCGGTTACATTCGGGACAACCTGCCGCAGTTCGAGAACGATGAGGTGAATACGGTCGCGATCTCCGTCGGGCCGTCGCCGACGCACAAAGTGTGGTCGTCCGCCCAGGGCTTTCTGTTCCCGATCCTCGCCGACTTTTGGCCGCACGGTCAGGTGGCGTCGGACTACGGGGTCTTCGACGCCCAGCGCGGCGTCCCCAACCGCGGCACCTTCCTGATCGACCGCGACGGCACCGTGCTGTTCGCGGCGATGGTCGGCCCAGGTGAGGCGCGCACCGCCGAAACGTGGGACGCCGCGCTCGCCGCGCTGTAGCTTTCGGCGGTCCAGATTCGGCGGCGGTCAGATTAGGTAGTGGAGATTGCCGACGATCCGCTCGCCGAGCGCGGTGTCACCCTCGATCTGCACGCGGCTCGGATCTGCGGTGGTCCGGCCGCCGATCAGTCGGGCATAGTCGACGAGGTCGACGCGCAGGGTCACATCGGCGGGACCGTCGATCGCCGGGACCACGGCGGCACGGTCGTCGACGGCGATGTGTACGGCGCGCGGCGCGAGGCCGGTGAAGTCGACGGTGACGGTGGTGCCCGCCGGGGCGGCCGCGCGTTTGCCGATCAGGTACGGCAGGTTGGTCACCATCTCTTTGCGTGCCGCGGTGGCCGGCACAATGTCAGTCGGCACGCCCAGATTGAGGCTGTCGCGGATGTCGATCTCGTGCGTCCAGGAGTCGAAGACCCGGACCCGCATGAAGCGTCCGAAACTGTCCGGGCCGACCGGCGTGAACGCCTCGGCATCCCACTGCTGCTCAGTGAGGCCTTCCAACGCGTTGAGTCGCTGTGCGGTTACATCGTGGAAGTCGTCGGTCAATTCTTGGCGGGAGCGGGCGCGGTAGAAGTCGAGCCAGTTCTCGTTGAGTTCGCCGATGGGGTTGCGGACGTGGGGGAGGTCGGCGACGTTGCGCGTGGAGTTGACCTCCCGCCCGGTCAGCATCCACTCGGTGCCGGCGATGTGCGCGAAGACGTCGCTGACCGTCCAGCCGTCGAGGATCGACGGCGCGGCGAGCTGGTCGTCGGACAGCTCGACGAGGACGGCCTCGAGCGTGGACCACTCGTCCCGCAGCGCATCGGTTACGGGTTCACGGGGAATGCGGGTGACCATCGGAACCTCCTGGCGCGGGACTGTGCCCGTAACGCTAATCCCGCATCGCAGTGACCGCCGTGATTCTCGGCGGTGCGCCGGACACAGTTTCTGGTGTCGACGGGTCACCGCTACAGATAGCAGTCGCCGTTGAGATAGGCGATCAGCTGACGGTCGACGCACGTCGCGCCCTCGCTGGCGAGCAGGTAATCGGAGGCGTCGAGGTCGACGTAGCTGACGAGTCGGGCGATGTTCGTAATGTCCGCGTCGAGGTTTCTGCGGAGCAGCGGTTCGTGGTGCGCGCAGTAGGGATTGAACCTACGACCGCTGGTGTGTAAAACCAGTGCTCTACCGCTGAGCTATACGCGCCGGGCGACGGCGCAGTGTGTGGTGCGCTGTCGACTCAGTGAAAGATACCGTCCGGGGCGAGCCAGTCCCAAACCTGGTCCGGTTCGGGCCGCGCGCAGGCGGGTCGGGTGGATAATTCGTGCATGACATCAACGACGATCTGGGTCCGGTTCGGTGCTGCCGCCACCGCCGCGATGCTCGCGGTAGCCGGGACGATTTCTTCGGCCGGTGCGGCCGCGGCGACGCCGCCGTATCCGGTGGTCACCGACGCGGGCGTCGCCGCGGTGACCGGAGATATGCAACCGGCCGAGATGTCGCCACCCGGGTCGAACGTGCCGGGCTGTCGCAGCAGCCGCGGCACGCCGCCGGTGGTGCTGTTGCATGGCACCGCGCAGAACCAGATGTCGGCGTGGCAGTATCTCGCACCCACCCTGGCCAACCGCGGCCACTGCGTCTACAGCCTCACCTACGGCCAGACCAGCTGGAGCGCACAGGTCGGCGGGCTCGGCCAGCGGGAGAAGTCGGCCAAGCAAGTCGCCGCCTTCGTCGACGGCGTGCGGCGCGCGACGGGCGCCGCCCAGATCGATCTGATCGGCTACTCGCAGGGCAGCGCGGTGGCGCAGTTGTTCACCCAACTACCGGGCCGTGCCGGGCAGGTTCGGCACCTGATCGGACTAGGCCCGTCGAACAGAGGAACCTCGAAAGTCGGCTCCATCGCAGACCGGCTGCCGGCCCGCGCGCCCGGTGAAAACAATTGGGGCCCAAAGCATCCGAGCATCTCTTATCTGATGATCGTGACCCGGCACGACGAGGTCTCCACGCC
>NZ_JBAQWU010000524.1:0-8412 GCF_049299075.1 Gordonia sp. (in: high G+C Gram-positive bacteria) | reverse complement strand
GCTCGGCCCAGGGCTGCGGTTCGCGCGCCCGGCGCCAGCGCAGGTCGCCGACCGGCGGCGCTGCAAACCGAACCCCCCGCCAAACATCGACGTCAGCACCGGTTTCTCCGCGCACCGGGCCGAATGTGGTCTCCACCGTAGCGTCACGATCTCTCACGCCGACCAGTCTGCCGGACGCCCCCGCCGCGCACCACTAAGTGACGACGATCACCGGCCCCCGCACCAGAGAGTCTGCTCACCGCGCGACGCTCGTTCCGGTCGGCGTGCGCACGCACACCGGCCCCCCCCGATTACCGGGAACACGCTGTACGTATTGGCGACATCGGCGCTCGCATCCAGGACTGGTTCCGCGCTGCGGAAGCTCCCGAGGCGAAGTGACGAACCGGCAATAGCCGTGGTGGACTGTCGGCTGATCATCCTGAGACTCGACCGAAATACCGTCTCACCCCTTCCGGTGATCGACTTTCCGCGCCGGCGGCAGCCCAGTCTTCGGCGCTCGAGAACACCAAGGATGCCCCCATGCCCCGCTCACGCACCCGTCGACCCAGAGACTCCCGGGCCGTCGTGCTCGCGCTGACTGCTGCACTGACTACCGCCGCACTGGCGCTCGGCGTAGGCACCCTCGCCGCGACAGCGCCCGCGCAGGCCACCGGTCCGCTGCAGCAGTATCTGAACTTGCCGGCGGTGAACCGCGATGCCGCGCACGGGCCGGGCGGCATCCACCCGAAGCTGCCGACCGACGTCCCGACGCTGCGCCGTCTGCTTGACCAGGCGCGTGCGCAGGGCGTCGCCCCGATCTCGTATCGGGCGCTGCTGCTCCAATTCTGGCTGGCCAACAGCACTCGGGCCGCCGGCATTGACCTCGACTCATGGAATCCGCGCCTGGGCGTGAGCGCCAACCGCGGCAACCTGATCCGCTCGTACCGCTACTACGAGGACCTTCAGCTGGCGCACCGCGAACTGCAATGGGCCGGCATGGCCGGTATGGTCGGCGCCGACTTCGGCGGCGGCCTGGTCGACTTCGAGCTGGCCACCGACATCTACGACTTCGCGCACCTGCAACCGCTCGCCAACGCGATCGTCGGCGAAACCAACCGCCTGCTCGGCCCGGTCTTCGTCGACAAGCTTCCCGAAGGCCTGCGCGCCCTCGCCCGCGTCGGTGCGGTGATCTCGGCCGCAGATCTGCGCAAAGTGCAGGGCGACATCCTCGTGATGCAGAAGAACATCTTCACCGACCTGATGCCGCAGCACACCGCTTACGTCCGCGAAGGCCTCCCGGCGCTGCGCGAAATGCAGCGCGCAGGTCTGGTCGACGGCCAGATCATGCACGCCTGGAAGCAGATCGCGTCCAAGCAGCCCGCCGCCGTCGCCGCAGGCAACGCCCGACTCCTTGAGCGCGAACAGCGCGAGGTGATCAAGGACCAGTGGGATGCGGTCCGCCGCTACAAGGGCGATGTCGGCATGGCGCTGACCTACGCGACCACCATCGCCGGCTCGCCGTCGGTCGCCGGCGTGCTGCCGCCGCGCTCGTACCGCCCGCTCACCGTGACCGGCACCGGTCCCGATGGACGCACCGCCACCCTGACCCTGCCGCTGGCCACCTGGAATTGGTCGGTCTACGACGAGCGCTGGGATTACATCACCGAACAATTGCTGCCGAAGTACTCGTACCTCGTCAACAACAAGTGGGACACGCTGCGCGCTCAGTTGCAGATCCCGTATGAGCAGCAGTTCGAAAGCCACCGCCCGATATGGAACATCGCCCCGACCCTCCAGTCGGCGCTCGACACCCTGAAGGTGACCTACCAGTGAAGAACCTGATGAAGAAGAGTCTGATCGGCCTCGCGCTGACGGCAGTCGCCGCCGCCGCGACCCTCACCGCCGCGGCCCCGGCCGGCGCCACGCCGAACCGGACCCCCGGCCTCGACGAGGTGTTCAACGGCTACGTGATCGGCACCCTGCAGGAGGGCCGCGTCGGGTCACCGCAGGAGATCGTCGAGCCGTGGCTACCCGGTCACCCGTTCTACAACGAGCCGCGGCTCAAGCCCTCCGATACGCCGGGCACCCTCCTCAAGGCCGAGAAGGTGGCCGTGCAGTTCCTCGGCGTACAGCCAGGCAAGCTCGACGCGTGGCGCACCATGTTCGTCACGACGGACATGAAGGGCAACCGCGACATCAGTACCGGCATCATCATGGTTCCGCGGGACGGTAAGAAGAACTCCGAGCGCAAGGTCATCGGCTACCAGATGGCCAACGACAGCGTCGGCGCCTACTGCCATCCGTCGTCGATGTGGACCGGTGGCGACCAGCTCGACGGCTCGCTGTGGTCAGCGCTCGGCCCACTCGCGATGCTCTTTGAGCGCGGCTATGCCGTGGTGATCTCCGACGTGGGCAACAGCGGCGACCCGAAGCCGCGCGGCGTCTTCGCTGGCAAGTACAACGGCATGACCACGCTCGACGGCCTCCGTGCCGCCCTCTCCTACAAGAAGGCCGGGCTGTCGAACGAGGCCCCGATCGGCATGTTCGGCATCGCCGGCGGCGGCGTCGGCACCGGCTTCGCAATGGAGCTGGCTAACGAGTACGCCCCCGAGCTGAACATTAAAGCCTCCGTGATGGAGGGCATGGTGCCCAACTACAAGAACTTCATCCGCGTCGCGGACGGTTCGGTGGGCTCGGCATTCGCACTGGCCACCATCCTCGGCCTGGAGCCGCACTACCCGGAAATGAAGGTCAACGCCCACCTGAACCCGGTCGGTCAGGGTATTGCCGCGGTCTACCGCACCCAGTGCCAGACTCCGGCGTACTTCACGCTCCCGCTGATCCCGATGCGGACCCTATTCAACGGGCAGGACCCGGCCGACATCCCGGCGTTCCAACGGGCCTACCGCGACAACGTGATGGGTAAGGGCACCCCGAAGACGGGCAGCCGTACGCTGATCTCGTCGTGCGTGGCCGACGACTCGCCGATGTCCCTGGTACCCGCGGAAGATTCGCGCACGCTGGTCAGTGCCTGGCGAGCCAAGGGCGCCAAGGTCGACTACCAGCCGACCGACTGCAGCCTGATGCGGATCTTCACCGACTTCTACGGGTGGGGCACCGACCTATTCGGTATGCAGACCATGGACTGGCTCGACGCCAACCTGAAGGACTAACCCGGACCGCCCCATGCGGGGCCGACAGGTTGAGGCAAGGCGCACCGATTAACTGCCGCAGGCGAAGTGGCAGCAACGAACTGTGCGGTCGTGTCCGTGACCGACAGGTTGAGCCCGTTCAGGTGATCGGCTTCTAGCAGTCAAGTCTCGCCATCCGCCTGGATGTCACCATCCGTCGCCGTGCCCTCTGAACTGGCAGCGGGGGCAACTGCGGTATCGCGCTGATCTGCGCGCGATAGCCCATCCTTCATTCTCTGAAGCTTTCGTAATTGCTTGAATGGTCTAATTTGACGGTGGAGAAATAAAATCGGAGCGGAGTTCTTCCCTTAATTGGGGTAGGTCCTTATCCTCAATCGCCCATTGCTCGGCGTCGGAATCCGTGCAGTACGTCATATGAGTTTCTTCCTCCGAGGGAGAAAGGAGAATTATTGCAGCATGCGGGACGCCCGGCTTGTCCTCTCTATTTTGAAGCCACGTCTCTTCAATTGCATGTGTAAGGATCTCCCGGGTTGAGATCTTTAGATTGCATTTAATGGCGGGTTGGCGGCTTTTATATCCGGTGGTGGTGGTTAAGATCATCATATCGGCATAATAATTAAATATTGAGAATCCTTCAAAAATGCCGTTGCGCACTACCTTTGGATCGCTGGAGACCGACTCGCGGAGTGACTTAGCGATCGCCGAGTCTATTGGGATTGATATCTTCACGTTTTCTCGGTCCTCTCAGGGGCATGAACGGCCGTACTCTTCACCATGCGAATTCTCAAAAATTGGGTCTCTCTCGAGAGAGAATACGACCTCGCCCTCGAATCCTGGCTTGATACCTTCAAAATCGATCATCACCTTGTTGAGCCGATCCGAGGTTGAATCAAACCTAAACTTAACTGTGCCCTCCACTTGTAGGCCGTCATTGACGAGCGCAGCCCATTCGTTTTCCATTTTCTTGTAGGCACTGGTGTTGAAGGTACCGTTCTGGGCGAAGAGGTTGGGTAGTCCCTGATCGAGTATGAAGCGGTGGGCCGCGATGTGGCCCGCGTGGTCGCCCGTGATGGCGCCGTGGCGGTTGGTGCCGCTGTCACCGAGGCTGGAGACGGTGCGTTGATGTGAAGTTTCTTCGCTGGTGCGTCCCATGCCGTCAAAGCTGTGCCGCAGCGTGATTTCTGCTTCGACGGTGCGTTGGCCGTGCTCGGTCCAGGTGACGGTGTTGCGGAGATTCTGGTCGTGTTGTGAGGACACCGAGGTGGCGGTGACGGTGACCAGTTCCCCGTCGCGCGGTGGGGGATCTTGTTCGGGCGGGTGGCCTGATTCGTAGATCGGATCGGATCGGATCGGCCTGCTTCTTGCCGTGCACAGCGAGCATCGCCCCGACGGGCCCGCCTCGTCCGGACGTGAGCAACGAGGTCAGCTCGTCCAGGGAATCGAGCTGCAGATCCGGGCGAACCGCGTCGGCCCGGAGGGTGTGGATGTGTGCCCATGGCCCGCGCCGCAGGAACGCGGTCCGGAGCCCGGCGGTGGCGGCGGGAACGATGTCGTTGTCGAGTCGCTCACCGACGTACAGGAGCACGTGGGGCTCGCAGCCGGCGACGTCCACAATTCGCGCGAAGAAGTCGACCGCGGGCTTGGTGACGCCCCACTGCGCCGAGGAGGCGACGAAGTCCACGTCGACACCGAGCGCGCGTAGGTGCTCCGCCGCACCGGCCGGCTGGTTACCTGCGATGCCGACGGTAAAGCCAGCGTCGCGTGCCGCCGACAGGCAGTCGAGTGCGTCCGGATAGAGATCGTCCGCTTCGAAGTCCTCTCGGCCGGGCGGTGGTGCGACGCCGAGGATCTCCCACACTTTCTGGTGAGGCTCGTCGCGCGCGGCCAACGCGCCGATGAGCCCCATCGACGTGAACGGTGTGACGCCCGCCGACTCCGCGAGCTGCGTCCACATGCGCGACTCGTCGACGAGCGTCTCCCCGACGTCGAACACCACCACCCGGATGCCGTCGGGCAACTGCTCGTCGCTCCGTACCCGGATCCCGCAACATCACTCTGCGGGCAACGGGGCGTTGTAGAGCACGGCCGACAGCATTCTCGTGACCGAGTCGAGGACCACGTCGAGGTCGCCGACGTGCTCCTCCCCCGCAAGGGAACCGGCGACGGCGCGCTCGATGGTCCACAGTACGACGGCCGCATACCCAGGAGTGGGCGGACCGTCCGGAATCACTCCACGTGCACGCTGCAGTTCGATACTCGATTCGAGCGTCGTCTTCATCGCGCCCATCGCGGTTAAGTACTCGTCACGCAGCGCAGGCAATCGCGGCCATGTGTGCACCGCGCTGCGGATCACCGCAGCCGCGTTCCCGTCCAGAACCAGCCAGCTCGAGATGAGTTCACGCAGATCACCCGGTCCGCCGTCGACGACGTCGGTCAGGGCAGCGGCAAGGCCTGCGACGATCTCCACCGCCGCTTCCCGGAACAGCACGACGAACGCGTCCTCGATGCTGCGGAAGTAGAAGTAGAACGACGCCCGCGAGACTCCGGCCTTCTCCAGCAACTGAGTCACGCTCAGATCCGCCAGAGTCCGGTCAACGAGCAACTCGGCCATCGCTGACAGCAGGGTGCGCGCCGTGTCTCCTTCCACCTCCGGCACCGTCAACTCGCCGACAGCGAAGGTCCGCTCCGGGCCAGTGGTGAACGCTCCCGCGCGCTGCCCTTCGATCGCCGCCTCGTTGACCGCCCGCAGCGGCTCGGTGAGGTCCCCGATCACCAAGTTCGGATCGAGACCCCGGGCCGCGACGTAGAACGCCCGCTCCGTGCCGCCGACAAGCATCGCCGCCAGCGTCGCGGCTTCGGGGCCGGCCGGGGCGGCGTCCTCGGACCGCATGAACGTGATCTGCTCGGCGAGCGAGTCGACGAACTGATTGAAGACCTGCTGCCACGCCGCGGCGACTGCGGGCTTGGTGTGCATGTGCTCGAGCACCGCGCAGATGACCGCGCCGTGTTCCGACCACATCGATAGGGTGTTGTCCAGACTCACGCCCAGTTGCCGGGCCCGGTCCCGCCCCGGCGACTCGGTCCACGGTCCGGCCGCCGAATACGAGTCCTCCAGAACACGACCCAGGAGCGCTACCACGACGTCGTACTTGTTCGCGAAGTAGTGGTAGAAGTTCGCCCGGGAGACCCCCGCCGCGCCGATGATCTGTGCGACAGTCAGGTCCTGCAGGGTCACCGTTCCGAGCAGATCCTCGGTCGCAGCGAACACCGTCTGCTCCGCCGACGACGATCCGTCGAAGTCCCGCGGTCGCCGACGAGCGAAGGTGGTCTCATTCATAGCGCCAGGATACCCTACTGTCTGGACACTGAGTCTGCCTCATGTGCCACAAGGTCGCCAGGCACTCGACTGAGGCCCGCTAGAAGCGCTTCTTCGAACAGATCAGGTGCTTCTAGCATCGGATAGTGACCGCACTCGATCTCCACCAGTGCGCTACCGAGCTGATCCCGCACCCACCGCGCCCCGCGGAGCGAGAGCGCCGGATCGGCGGTACCGACGATCTGCGTCACCGGCACAGTGATCCCCGGCAGTAGATCGGTCTGATCGGAGCACATGAGGGTCCGCATCGCGGCCCTGCCGGCCCAGCTCGGAGTCTGCAGGGAGATGCGGTGCAGCCAGTCCAGGGTGTGCTCGTCCGGCGGCGTGCCGAACGGGTCGCCCACCGCCCGCCGACGCAGAGCCACCCGGTCGGCGTGCTCGGCCGCCAGAATCGTCGCCAACTGCTGGTCGGCCGGGACGCCGAAGGGGAATGCAACCGTTCGCGAGGCGGCGACACCGTTGCTGGCAACCATCACCAGCGTCCGAATCCGCTCGGGCCGATCGTGCGCCAGACGCAGGCCGACCATCCCACCGAGGGACCAGCCCACGACAGCAGCGGTCTCGATTCCGAGGCCATCGAGTACCCCGAGCGCATCGGCGGCGAGCTCCTCGATGCCGTATCCGGTCCGTGGCGCGTCCGAATCGCCGTGTCCCCGTTGATCCATCGCGACCACGCGGCATCCCGCCTCAGCGAGCACGCGCTGCTGCCGGTCCCAGACTTCGCCGCTCAGGCTCCATCCGTGGATCAGCAGGACGGCAGGTCCTTCACCGAGGTCCCGCACGTTGATCATGAGGCCGTTTCCGACGCTGACGCGACGTTCTGTCATCGCTCCATCCCTCCTGTCCGCCGGGTTAGGCGGTCACGGCTTCCGCCGACTCGGCCGACGCGGCGACAGTGCCGCCTTCGGCGGCGATCCGCTTGAGCAGCGCAGGCGGCGCGAACCGATCCCCGTACGCGGCGGCGAGTTCCTCGGCCCGCGTGACGAATCCGGCCACTCCTCCCGGATAGCCGTCGATGCACTGCAGGACGCCACCGGTCCACCCCGGGTATCCGATGCCCAGCAGCGAGCCGACGTTGGCGTCGGCCACCGACTGCAGCACGCCCTCCTCCAGGCACTTGGCAGATTCCACAGCCTCGACGAACAGCAGGCGTTCTTTGAGGTCGACGAACGGGATCGTCGCCGGACTGCTCGTGAACGCCTCGGCGAGCCCGGGCCACACACCGACGCGCTTGCCCGCATCGTCGTAGTCGTGGAAGCCTGCACCGGCGAGCCGTCCGGCACGGCCGAACTCGCCGAGCATCCGGTCCAGCACTGCCTCGGCCGGATGCGGATCCCAGGTGCCGTCTGCTGCCTCGGCGGCCGCCTTCGAGGCGTCGCGCACGCGGCGCAGCAGCTCCAGGTTGAGCTCGTCGGCCAACTGGAGTGCCGGCGCAGGGTAGCCGGCCTGCAAGGTGGCCTGCTCGATCACCGGGGCGGGCACCGACTCGCCGAGCATGGCCAGCGCCTCATTGACGAAGGTGCCGATCACCCGGCTGGTGAAGAAACCGCGGCTGTCGTTCACCACGATCGGGGTCTTCGAGATCTGCCGTGCCAGGTCCAGCGCCCGCGACACCGACTCCTCCGACGTCCGCTCCCCCTTGATGATCTCCAGCAGCGGCATCTTGTCGACGGGGCTGAAGAAGTGCAGGCCGATGAACTCGGCGGGGCGGGCCACCCGCTCGGCGAGACCGCTGATCGGCAGAGTCGACGTGTTCGATCCGAGGAGGGCGTCCGGCGCCAGCACTCGTTCCGCCTCGGCGAGCACCGCGCCCTTAAGGTCGGGATCCTCGAACACCGCCTCGATCAGCAGATCCGCGCCTGCCGCGTCGGCGACATCGTGGGTCGCGACGATGCGGTGCAGCAC
>NZ_JBAQWU010000523.1:0-2904 GCF_049299075.1 Gordonia sp. (in: high G+C Gram-positive bacteria) | reverse complement strand
CAGTGGCTCCGCGGGCCCCGGGTTCGATTCCCGGCAGCTCCAGACCGTGCCGGGTCGTGGCCGACCAGCTTGGGACCTGCGGATTAAAAGTCCGCAGCTCCGCATCGAGAAGAAGCCTGCACCAGATCAAGGTTGTCAACCCGTGCGGACTGCCAATTCCTACTCCGGCCGCGCTTCCGGCTTCGGAGATGGGCTTTACACCGTCCGGGAGGTCACATGCTGCAGTGCCCGGTGCGCCGCGTCAAGCAGCCGCAGCCGTAGCGGAGGCTTTCGGTGGTTGCGTTCGGTGACGATGCGCCGCCATTCCGCCTGAGCCTTGGTGAGCGTTGGACGATGGTCTGCAGTCGCGGTTTCGGACTCGTAGCTGCAGTGTTGCCCGGTCGTCGCGGTGGAGTGTTCGAGGTCATGCGGTGCCAGGAAGTAGCGCAGCGGTGCGGGGACGCCGCGTCCGCCTGGATGTGCGACGAGACTTACGAACTGGGCGAGGAGTGCGGCGCTGACGCTGGCGGAAAGGGCCGCAACGTTTTGACCGGCGGGTGCCTGCCGGCCGGTCTTGGCGATGTAGGTGGGATCGTCGAGTAGGCCGTGCATGTCGAGACTGAGTTCGCCGAGTTCGAGTTGGCCCAAGCACACCATGCAGGGCCGGCTGGGTACGAGAGTGTGGGCGCGCCAGATGCCGCTGCGCAGTCTGCCGTCGGCAAAGGTGTCGAGAGCGATGCCACCGTCGATGACAGGGATGAGGTCAGCGTAGGCGGTCTGGTTGAGTACTGCTCGCGGCCAGGGCCGATCGACGCAAGAGAAGATGACGTCGTAGTCCAAGGCGGCTTTAAGCCCGGCGGGGTCGGTGACGCTCACCTCGTGCACGACGGGATGGAAGTCGCTGGCGGTGGCTGCGGAGGCCATGAGCCGGGCGGCAACGGCGACTTTCGCGCGGCCCATGGCGGCGTCAAGCCGGGTGGCGCCAATCATGCGATCCAGGTTGACGGCCTCGACGGCGTCGAAGTCCATGACGCCGACTTCGAGGAGCCCAGTAGCGGCAAGTCGTTGGGCGACGTCGAGTCCAACGCTGCCGGTGCCGACGACCAGAACGCGCAAGCGGGCCGTCGATGCTTGTACGGAGTCACCCCACGCTGAAACGGTGCGATGCTGTGATGCGGTCGGCTGCGGTGCGGGTCTCAGAGTGTCGTTCCAGGTCACGACCAACTTGTCGGATACGCAGCGCACCGACTCCGCCCAGCTTGGGCGGGTGTCGTCGAGCCAGAAGCGAGCCGACCACCCGTCGTCGCGGCCTGCGAGGGTCATGCCGAGCAGCGGCATCTTCGTGTACGCACGTGCGACACGTTCGTAGTCGGCTTCGGTGTCGTGGTCGGTGTCGCTGAGGTCCTGCCAGCCGCGCCCGCGGGGATGGGAGTGCAACAGCACCAACCCTTCACCGCGAGTGCGGGCCTCAGCTGCTGCACGCAGGACGTAGGCACTGGTGAAGGAGGCGTTGCCGTGCACCAGCCGCTCCCCGTCCCGAGGCGGGATCACGCTCCGGATTACCGCCGTCGTGCGCCGCACGCCGCTGGACAACAGATAGGTGGCGGCGAGTACGTCTTCTTGCCCGTCGTCACGGATGAGGTGCTCGCGCATCGTCGCGTGCACCGAGCCCGTCATTACGACCGAGTACGGCATGTCGGCGTCCTTCCTCGAAAACTTGATGAGTCTCAGATTGCTGTCTGTTGGACCGTCGAGTGCCTGGCTTAGGCCGCGGGCGCAATGGCTAGCGACAGCAGGCCGCGAACGTGACTCAGCCAGGCGGTCGCCAGTGAGATCGAGGTGTCGGTGAAGGTGAATTCACGGGAGTGCCTCCGCCACCCGGGTGGGCAGTCGGTGGTGTCGCTGTTGGTGGTTGCGAACACCACGGTCTCGGGCAGATGCACCCAGTGGGGCGGCACCTGCGGCCAGGTCTGCACCTCGGCCAAGCTGACACCGGTCGCCACCCACTGCCCGGCCATCGCGCCGCCGACGGCGAGGACGTCGAACATCAAACGTCCGGACTCGGCCCGCACCGGCGCCCCGGCGGCGATCATGTCGTCGACGAAACGGCGTGCAGGGGAGCCAGGTGGCGGCAGGTCGGTCACGCGACCCCTCCGACGTGCCTGGCGGTGACGAATTCGTCCCCGTCATGGATGGTCACCATCTGATCTCCAGTGAAGGTCTCGGGACCGCCGGCAGCGTTGACTCGAGCCAGGTCGTACTTGGCGGGGTCGACACCGGCCAGCCGCAGCAACGCGGCGGCGGTCTGATCGTCGTCCCAGCTGGTGTGGTGTTCGCCGTCGATGGTGAAGCGCACCTTGCGGCGGGTGCGAAACCGTCCGCCGTCGCGCAGGTCGACGATCTGCTTGTCCTTGATGTGCGTCTCGACACCGTGCTTGTCGACGATGAAGAGGTCGAAGTCCTTCGGGTCGCGACCGGCGAGACGCAGCAGGGACGCCGCCTCCTGGTCGTCATCGACAGTGTCGAACTCGACGTCGTCGATGGTGATGTGCCGATGCCGACGAGAGTCCTGCTCCCGTCCATCCTTCTGAAGATCTGTCATCTCCGCTTCCTCCTGGAACTAGGTGGCAAAACCCACTTGGACCTCGCCTTACAGCCGAGACATGTCCGGCCGACTTTCACGGGGGTCCACGCTCACCTCTATTTTAGCATACTAGTATTCTGTGTATCACCTCATGGGTGATGACGAGTGTACTTAGTGCACGGCGCGTCGAGCGCTAGGCACCCTCTGCAGGCAGGTAAGTTCGGTGACGACATTCATGTCATCAGCCGATGGGTGATGGAGAACAGACGCGTGGAACAGGATTATTTGGATGAGGGGTTGCGCCGCCTCGCCACCGATCCAGAGTTCCGGCCGGCGGGTTG
>NZ_JBAQWU010000522.1:0-3207 GCF_049299075.1 Gordonia sp. (in: high G+C Gram-positive bacteria) | reverse complement strand
CCGCCCTTGGGGCCGGGGATGGCGCCCTTGATCAGCAGCAGGCCGCGCTCGGCGTCGATGCCCTGGACGACGAGGTTCTGCGTGGTCTGCCGGACACCGCCCATGCGGCCGGCCATCTTCATGCCCTTGAACACGCGGCCCGGGGTGGCGCAGCCGCCGATGGAGCCCGGCGAGCGATGCTTGCGCTGAACGCCGTGCGAGGCCTTGAGGCCGTGGAAGCGGTGACGCTTCATGACGCCGGCGAAGCCCTTGCCCTTGGTGGTTCCCACCACGTCGACCATCTGGCCCGCCGCGAAGACGTCGGTGCCGATCTCCTGGCCCAGCGTGTACTCGGTCGCATCGTCGGTGCGGATCTCGACCAGGTGGCGGCGCGGGGTCACGCCGGCCTTGGCGAAGTGGCCGGCATCCGGCTTGTTCACCTTGCGCGGGTCGATCGCACCGAAGGCGATCTGGACGGCTGAGTAGCCGTCGGTCTCAGGCGAGCGGACCTGGGTTACGACGCACGGCCCGGCCTTGACCACGGTCACGGGGACAACCTTGTTGTTGTCATCCCAGACCTGGGTCATGCCGAGCTTCTCGCCCAGAACGCCCTTCACGTTGGTGCCCATCTGATGTGTCCTTGCCTCGTTAGTCGAAGTCGCTGTGACGGATGCGGTTAGAGCTTGATCTCGATGTCGACGCCAGCCGGCAGGTCGAGGCGCATGAGCGAGTCGACGGTCTTCGGCGTGGGGTCGAGGATGTCGATGAGTCGCTTGTGGGTGCGCATCTCGAAGTGCTCGCGGCTGTCCTTGTACTTGTGCGGCGAACGGATCACGCAGTAGATGTTCTTCTCCGTCGGCAGCGGCACCGGTCCCGCGACCTTCGCGCCGGTGCGGGTGACCGTCTCCACGATCTTGCGCGCCGAGGAGTCGATGACCTCGTGGTCATAGGCCTTGAGCCGGATGCGGATCTTCTGTCCCGCCATGATGGCTTGGTGTCCTTACTCGTGTAGTGCCGCTGCGAATGGTGTTTCTGGACTGACGTACGGGTGGTGCGGGTGGATTTCGTGGGGGGCAGCGGGTCGCGCCGCCCCCCACGAAGTTCCGGGGATCCTCGGAACTACTTGAGGATCTTCGTGACGCGTCCGGCGCCCACGGTGCGTCCACCCTCACGGATGGCGAACCGGAGTCCGTCCTCCATGGCGATGGGCTGGATCAGCTCGACGTTCATGTTGGTGTTGTCGCCGGGCATGACCATGTCCTTGCCGTCCGGCAGGGTGACGACGCCGGTGACGTCCGTCGTGCGGAAGTAGAACTGCGGACGGTAGTTGTTAAAGAACGGCGTGTGACGGCCGCCCTCGTCCTTCGAGAGGATGTAGACCGAGGCCTCGAAGTCCGTGTGCGGGGTGATCGAGCCCGGCTTGCAGCAGACCTGGCCGCGCTCGACGTCCTCGCGCTTGATGCCGCGGAGCAGGAGGCCGACGTTCTCGCCCGCCTGGCCCTCGTCGAGGAGCTTGCGGAACATCTCGACGCCGGTGACGACGGTCTTGGTGGCCGGTCCGGGGTGGATGCCGACGACCTCGATCTCCTCGTTGACCTTGACGATGCCGCGCTCGATACGACCGGTCACGACGGTGCCGCGGCCGGTGATCGTGAAGACGTCCTCGACGGGCATGAGGAACGGCTTGTCGACCTCACGCTCGGGCGTGGAGATGTAGTTGTCGACGGCGGTCATGAGCTCGAGGATCGACTCGGCCCACTTCTCGTCGCCCTGGAGCGCCGGGAAGGCCGCGACGCGGACCACGGGGATGTCGTCGCCGGCGTACTCGTACGTCGACAGCAGCTCGCGGACCTCCATCTCGACGAGCTCGATGAGCTCGTCGTCGTCGACCATGTCGCACTTGTTGAGCGCGACGACGATCGACGGGACGCCGACCTGGCGGGCCAGGAGGACGTGCTCCTTGGTCTGCGGCATCGGGCCGTCGGTGGCGGCGACCACCAGGATGGCGCCGTCCATCTGGGCAGCGCCGGTGATCATGTTCTTGATGTAGTCGGCGTGGCCGGGGCAGTCGACGTGCGCGTAGTGACGCGCCTCGGTCTGGTACTCGACGTGCGCGATCGAGATCGTGATGCCGCGCTGACGCTCCTCAGGAGCCTTGTCGATCATGTCGAACGGCGTGAACGGGTTCACGTCCGGGTACTTGTCGTGCAGCACCTTGGTGATGGCTGCCGTCAGCGTCGTCTTGCCATGGTCGATGTGACCGATGGTGCCGATGTTGACGTGCGGCTTGGTGCGCTCAAACTTGGCCTTCGCCACTTGAGTTCTCCCTTGTCCTCTTGCCGTCCGGCGTTGTCGCGGATCGGTGTGCTGATCTGTTGGTTATGGGTGGTTGTGTGATCCGCGACTATTCGCCGCGAGCCTTCGCGATGATCTCCGTCGCCACGTTCGTGGGAACCTGCGCGTAGGAGTCGAACTGCATGCTGTAGCTGGCCCGGCCCTGGGTGCGGCTGCGCAGGTCGCCCACGTAGCCGAACATCTCGGACAGCGGAACCAGGGCCTTGACGACCCGGGCTCCCGAGCGCTCCTCCATGGCCTGGATCTGGCCGCGGCGGGAGTTCAGGTCGCCGATGACATCGCCCATGAAGTCCTCGGGCGTCGTGACCTCGACAGCCATCATCGGCTCGAGGAGCACGGGTCCGGCGCGGCGTGCGCCTTCCTTGAAGGCCATCGAGCCGGCGATCTTGAAGGCCAGCTCGGAGGAGTCGACGTCGTGGTAGGCGCCGTCCTGGAGCGTGACGCGCACGTCGACCATCGGGTAGCCGGCGAGCACGCCGCTCTCCATGGCCTCCTGGGCGCCTGCGTCGACCGAGGGGATGTACTCGCGGGGGATGCGTCCGCCGGTGACCTTGTTGACGAACTCGTAGCCGCCCTCGCCGCCGCCGGTGGGCTCGATGTCGATCTGCACCTTGGCGAACTGGCCTGAGCCGCCCGTCTGCTTCTTGTGCGTGTAGTCGACCTTCTGCACCAGCTTGGTGATCGTCTCGCGGTAGGCGACCTGCGGCTTGCCGACGTTCGCCTCGACCTTGAACTCGCGCTTCATGCGGTCGACGAGCACCTCGAGGTGCAGCTCGCCCATGCCGCCGATGATGGTCTGGCCGGTCTCCTCGTCCGTGCGGACGTGGAACGTCGGGTCCTCCTCGGCGAGGCGCTGGATGGCGACGCCGAGCT
>NZ_JBAQWU010000521.1:0-3496 GCF_049299075.1 Gordonia sp. (in: high G+C Gram-positive bacteria) | reverse complement strand
CCCACGACCACCTCGGCGGTGTGCCGCCGGAGCCCGACCTCGAGCGTGAGCGCGTGCTCGCCGAGATCATGGTCGCGGGGTCCCGTGACGGCATGATCTCCGCGGCGCACGACATCTCCGAGGGCGGCCTCATCCAGTCTGTCGTCGAGTCCGCGCTGGCCGGGGAGACCGGTGCCCGCCTGGTGCTGCCGGCCGGCGCCGACCCGTTCGTCACACTGTTCTCCGAGTCGGCCGGTCGCATGCTGGTGGCCGTCCCGCGCACCGAGGAGTCGCGGTTCTGTGGGATGCTCGACGCCCGCGAAATGCCGTGGGTGCGCATCGGTGTCGTCGATCAGGGCAGCGACAGCGTCGAGATCCAGGATCAGTTCTCGGTGACCCTCGATGAACTGCGCCAGGTCCACGAGGCCACCCTCCCCGCACTGTTCGGCTGAGGTGACCGTCGGTGTTGCCCATGCCGTAGTCCGGGTCGGGAGCGCCCGGACTCGCAAGTCACCTTCCGAAAGTGACCCGGACGGTCACTTTCGGAACACAAATCTCGCAGGTCTGTCGGTGCGGGATCAGTGCGGTAGCGGCCAGTTGTGGACCGGTTCGCCTTCGTGCATCAGGGTGACGTAGTCGGATAGCATGGCGCGGAGGGCCTCCGCGCGGCTGGCGCCCGCGGCCTCCCGGGCGGCGACGGCTGTGCGCTGCCAGACCGATCCGGTCTGTTTGGTGGCGCACCGGCCTTCGATGATGCCCAGGTAGCGTTGCCGCGCTTTGTCCGAGACGCCGTAGCCGATCAAGCCGCGTTCGGCGATCGGAAGCAGGCGGCGCAGGGTCAGCTCATCGGCGCGGATCCAGCCGACCTCCGGCCAGTACAGCTGACTGCTCATGCCCCAGTGCGCACCGCGGGCCAGGTTCTCGCGGGCGGCGTCGAACGACATCCGCGACCAGATCGGCAGATCCTCCTCGACCAGCCCGCGCACCAGGCCGTAGTAGAACGCGGCATTGGCCATGATGTCGACGACGGTCGGCCCGGCCGGCAGCACGCGATTCTCCACCCGCAGATGCGCCTGGCCGTCAACGACGTCGTACACCGGCCGGTTCCAGCGGTACACGGTGCCGTTGTGCAGGCGCAGTTCGTCGAGCGCCGGGATGCCGCCAGCCTCGAGTACCGCGAGCGGGTCGACGTCCGTGGACACCGGCAGGAGCGCGGGGAAGTAGCGGGTGTTCTCCTCGAACAGGTCGAAGATCGTATTGATCCAGCGCTCGCCGAACCACACCCGCGGGCGCACCCCCTGATTCTTCAGCTCCAGCGGCCGGGTGTCGGTGGCCTGCTCGAAGACCGGGATACGGGTCTCATGCCACAGTGCTTTACCGGCCAGGAACGGCGAGTTTCCGGCGATCGCCACCTGGACCCCGGCGATCGCCTGGGCGGCATTCCAGTGCGCGGCGAAGTCTTCCGGCGCCACCCGCAGATGTAGCTGCAACGACGTGCACGCGGCTTCGGGGAGGATCGAATCGGTGGTGGTGCGCAGCTGGTCTGCGGGGGTATCCGCGGTGAGCGGGACGCCGGTGATGTCCAACTCCAGGTCCTCGCCGCGGGCGGCGAAGATCTGCTCATTCAGCAAGTCGTAGCGGGGGTTCGACGAGATCCAGTGGCGGGCAAAGTGCTCGGCGCCCAGCGTTGGCAGCATGCCGACCATCACCAACCGGTTGCCGGTGGTCGCAGCCGCGGTGTCGGCCCGATTCAGGGAACTGCGCAGACCCTGCTCCAGACTGACCGTGTCGCCGCCGACAAAGGGTCGCGGCGAGACGTTGATCTCGATATTGAACTGGCCCAGCTCGGTTTGATAGTCGGGGTCGGCGATGGCGTCGAGCACCGCGGCATTAGCCATCGCCGGATTGGCCGCGGCGTCGATCAGATTGAGTTCGACCTCCATCCCCAGCAGTGGCTCGGGTTTGCGGCCCTGATCGGTGAACAGACCGTCGGCCAACATGCGCGCGATGGCCTCGGTGCCCCGCGAAACCTGAGCCCGGAACCGGACCCGATCGGCGCCGGTGAACTCCTGACGGCTGACGTCTTCGCCCATGGTGGCAATCGTAGGGAACTATTTCCGGGCTCGGACTCTCTCACGCTAAGTAACCCATCGAGCACCGATCCCGCGAGGAGTACCCCGTGACCGCCCCCAACCCCTATCAGCCGACGTGGGCCCAGCCCCAGCCGCACCAGCAGTCGTACCCGCAGCAGTCGTACCCGCAACAGTCGTACCCGCAACAGTCGTACCCGCAGCAGCCGTACGCGCAGCAGCCGTATCTCGGGCACCCGCAGTTCGCTGGCCAGCCCTATCCGAGTGGCCCGCCGGTTGCACCCGGGCCATCGGCGGTCACCGCGCGCATCGCAGCGGTGCTGGCCCTGCTGGGCGTGATCCACATGGTCGTCCTGCTCATCAGCACGCTCGGTGCGGAGCTACCCGACGATGTAGCCGCACACGTTGACCACTCGTCGTTCGACTTCGCCAACACCATGCAGTTGATCGGTGCCATCGTCGTCGGTGTGCTGCTCGCCGCCGGCGGCGTCATGCTGCTGCTGCGCAACGCGATCGGGCGCTGGCTCGTTAGCGCGGGCTGCATGATTCACATCATCGTGTGGGTCCTGCTTGGACTGTGGCTGCATTCCTTCCTGTCCGACGCGGCCGCTGAGGCCGGTGTCCAGCTCGACAGTGCCTTTGCCGCGGGAACGGGTCTTGGCTGGTTCCTTGTGCTGATCTTCCCGCTCGTCACGCTGGTGCTGGCCAACGTCACGTCGACGGCGCGGTGGCTGGCCGCCGCGCAGCACTGAATCATCTGAATCAGCCGACGAACGGTGCCGCCGTGCCCAATTCGATGAGGCGTTCGACGACGTCGTCGCGCGTTCGCTCCTGGCCGATGCGCAGCGCCTTATTCATGCCGTGATAATCGCTCGAGCCGGTCTGGAGCAGCCCGAGGTCGTCGGCGATCCCGGCCAGCTCGGCGCGGGCGGCGGCATCGTGATCGGGATGTTCGGTCTCGAGGCCGCCCAGGCCGAGCGGGATGAGGCTCTCCAAGACGTCTGGCGTGAGCACCGCGGCAGCCGCGCGGGCGCGCGGGTGGGCGACGACGGGCACGCCCCCGGCTGCGGCGATCAGCGCGACACCTTCGGTGAGGGGCAGGGAACGCAGGGCCGCGTAGTACGGGCCTTTCTCGTTGAGTAGCTCTACAAAAGCCTCGCCGACCGAACCGACGACACCGGCCTCCACCAGCGCGCGGCCGATGTGTGGGCGGCCGATGGAGCTGTTCCCGGCGACCTCCTGGACCCGCTCGAGGGTGATCGGCACACCACCGGCGATCAGATTCTCGACGATCGCCCGGCCGCGGCCGGCTCGCTCGGCGCGCATCCGGTCCCATTCAGCGACTACCGCCGGGTTCTCCGCGTCGAAGAGGTAGCCGAGCAGATGTACCGAAACCAGCTCGCCGTCGGACCCCGGATGTTTAGTGG
>NZ_JBAQWU010000520.1:0-4708 GCF_049299075.1 Gordonia sp. (in: high G+C Gram-positive bacteria) | reverse complement strand
TCAGTGTCTTGGGCAGAGTGGAGCACTCGATGAGGGCCGCCAGCGATGCCTGGTTGGGAAACGCCATGTCTGGGCGCGGCTGGATCGGCGCGAGGCAGCCGTCGTAGTCGGAGGCCACCAGGACGCGTTCGAGGGCGCAGAACTCGTCGAGCGCCCGCCGCAGGTCATCGTCGATGTTGTTGGCGCTCAATGCGTTTCACTCTCCTGGTTTAGTGCCAGCCAAGGTTGCTAGGAAGCTCTGCGCCCACTGGTCCACATCGTTGTGCATCACCTGGTCGCGCAGCACACCCATCCGGCGGCGTCGATGTGCGTCGTCGTCGGTGACCGCGGCGACGATCGCGTCGTCGGTGGAGACCGGGTCGTACGGGTTCATCAGGTACGACTCGCTGAGTTCCATGGCGGCACCGGTGAACTCGCTCAGCACGAGCGCCCCACCGAGGTCGGGCCGGCAGGCCAGATACTCCTTGGTCACCAGGTTCATGCCGTCGCGCAGCGGGGTCACCAGGGTGACGTCGGCCGCGACGAAGTAGGCGAGCAGTTCGTCGCGGGGGACAGGCTGCAGCAGATAGCGAATCGGCGGTGCGGCGACTGTCCCGTAGGTGCCGTTGACGTGGGCGACGGTGCGTTCCACCACATCCCGCACCCGCGCGTAGCTCTCCACGTTCTCGCGACTGGGGCTTGCCAACTGCACAAAGACGGTGTCTGCGGGATCGAGGCGACCGTCGGCAAAGATTCGCTCCAGTGCCTGGACGCGAACGTCGATGCCCTTGGTGTAGTCGAGTCGGTCGACGCCCAGCAGCAGGGTTTTCGGATTGCCGAGCTCCTCACGGATCGCCACGGCGCGCTGCCGCACACCCTCGGTGGACGCCTGCGCGGCCACCCCGGCCGAATCGATGGAGATCGGGAAGGCGCCGACTTGGACGGTCCGGTCGGGCAGAGTGACCGTGCCGAAGTCGGCGCGCACACCGACCGGGCCGGTGGAGGTGTTGGCGCCCAAAATGCGGCGGGCCAAGGTCAGGAAATTCTGTGCACCGCCCGGCAGGTGGAAGCCGAGCAGATCCGCGCCGAGTAGGCCCTCGAGGATCTCGCGTCGCCACGGCAGCTGACTGAACAACTCGTACGGCGGGAACGGGATGTGCAGAAAGAAGCCGATCTTCAGATCGGGCCGCAGCTCGCGCAGCATGGCCGGCACCAGTTGTAGCTGATAGTCCTGCACCCACACCGTTGCGCCCGGATTGGCCGCGGCCGATGCGGCCTGCGCGAAGCGTCGATTCACGCCGACGTAGACCTGCCACCAGTCCGCCCGGTACTCGGGCTTGACTAGCACGTCATGGTAGAGCGGCCACAGCGTCGAGTTCGAGAAGCCCTCGTAGTAATCGTTGATTTCGGTGGCGCTCAGGTGGACCGGGTGGATCTCGATACCGTCGACCTGCGGGTCGTCGTCCGAATCGGCGCTGCCGGTCCAGCCGACCCACGCACCGGTGTCGAACTTGCCCGGCCGCCCCCTCCCGGCCTGTTTGTCGAAGATCGGCGCCAGCGCAGTGACCAGGCCACCGGGCGCGCGAGTCCACGTGACGGTGCCATCGGCGCCGGTCTGTTTGTTGACCGGCAGCCGATTGGCGACGACGACGAAGTCGGCGGTCACCGGCGGCTCAGCTGTCGCTCTCGTCTTCCGGGGCGATACCCAGCATGTTGAACAGCATCACGGCTTCCTCGGCGTCGGTGGCGTACGCGGCGACCACCCGGCGAGCCGACTGGGCGGTCTCGTCCGCGAGGGTTTCCAGCTCTTCGTCGTCTACAAGATCGGTCGTCTTCGGAGGCATGCGTCCCATTCTACCCGGTAGCGGCGTTGCGCTGGCAATTGGCGACGATCGCATCGCGGACATATCGCGCAAGGCCCGGTTCTTGAACGTCGTACGACGCGGCGAACCGCGGATCGCTGACGTACATTTCGCCGAGGTTCCGGTGGAACTCGTGGCTGCAATCGTAGAAGCGCTGGTCGATCTGTCGGCGAGCGCGCTCGGCGACGGCCGTCGCGATGTCGCCGTCGGCGGGTTCGCTAGCGCGCAGGGCGGCGATGAAGTCGGCGTTGATCGCGTCGGTCTCGGCTTTGATCTCCGCCCAGTCGGATTTCGTGTAGTTTTTCGCCCGCGCGGACGACTGCCGCCAGGCATCGGTGTCTCCCCAGCGATCCTGGGCTTCGGTCTGGTAGTCCTCGCTATAGCCGTCTCCGAACAGTTCGCGCAGGTCGGCCTCGGTTGCTGGTTGCTGATTCATGATTCTTTCCAATGCTCGGTCGAGGGCGTCGGCAAGCTGGTTGAGCTCGTCGCGTCGGGATATGACGGCGGCCCGCTGACGCTGCAACTGCTCGACCGCCGAGGTGGGCGAGGCGAGCAACTCGGCAATCTGATCGAGCGGCAGCTCCAAGCGCCGGTACACGATGATCTGTGCCAAGCGCTCGAGATCGGTGGCGCTGTACAGGCGGTAGCCGGCCGCCGAACGACGTGCGGGTACCAGGAGGTCGATGTCGTCGTAGTGGTGGAGGGTGCGGACGGTGACGCCGGTCAGCTCGGCGAGCTGACCGACCGTCCACGGGCCTTCTGCTGTCATGCGATCCATGGTCGTCCCTGACGTGGCGAGAGGGTCAAGTCGCTATGGCCGCCGAAGGTGCCGGACCGTGCGGAGGGCCTGGGGAAGCTGTGGGCGTCGCAGGCGTCGGGCGATGAATTCGCCGAGGGTGACGCCCGCGGCCAGCGCGCAACCGATCGCGAAGGCGGACAGCATCTCGACGCCGCCGCGGCCGGCTTCACCGTTCAGCAGACCGTTCATCCCGCGATAGATGGCCATGCCGGGAAGCATGGGCGTGATCCCGGCGATGGCGATCACCAGCGGTGGGGTCAAGGCGGCACGGGCGGCCAGGCCGCCGATCAACCCGACGAGGATCGCGGCGCCCGCGTACGTCAGCAAGGGGCTGGTGACCACCAGGCTGAGACCACCTTGGACGCCCGCTCCCAGCGCGCCGGCACCGAGCGCCGCCGGAAGGGCGCGTCGTTCGGCGTAGCTGGCCATCGCGAACGCCCCGGAGGCGATGGCACCGCCGACGATGCGGGGGACTAGTTCCGATGGCGCGAAGCGGGCGATCTCGCTCAGCGCCGGCAGTTCGATGCCGACCAGGCTGACAAACTTCACCGCGATGCCGACCCCGACCAGAATGCCGCCCGTCATGACGAGCACCTCGGTGAATCGGGCCGAGCCGGTCACCGGCGCCCCAGTAATGGCGTCCTGCACCGCGCCGACCAGGGACAACCCCGACAGCAGCACGACGATGCCCGCCGCGATGACCTGTCCGGGCAGGATGCTGAAGTCGGTGCCGGACAAGATCTGGTAGGTGAGCGCCGCGGGTATCACCGCAATGAACCCGCCTGCGACCTGCTGGAAGAACAGCGGCGTTCCGATGCGGTGCAGCTTTCGGTTCACCGCAACGATCGCCATCGACGTGAAAAAGGCGATCAATCCGACGATCCAGCCCGCGGCCAGGTAGATCACCACGCCGTACGCCAGTACACCCCACGCGAGCGTCGCCGTCCGATACGAGTACGGGTGCGGTGCAGCGACGATCACGTCCACGATCCGGTGCGCTGACGCCGAGGTGATCGCCCGGCTGCGGATCCGCCGGACCAGCCGGTCGATCTCGGCCAGTCGGGTGAAGTCCATCGAGCGGTAGTGCACGGTGCGTACGGCGGTGATCGGCGGGAGCGTGCTGCCGCGGCGCGCGCAGATCAGTACCCGGTTGAAGGTGACGTCCACGTCGACGTCGTCGAGGCCGTAGATTCCCGCGACGAACTGCACCTGGTCGGCGGTGTCGATGGCGCCGGTGCCGGAATCGAGGAGCACGGCGCCGATACGCGCGGCGAGGTCGAGGACCTCGGTGATCGCGGCCTCGTCGTGCAGGTCGATCGGTTTGCGTGGCGCAACGACGATACTGCCCGGCTCGATCGTGTCGATCGTGGCCTGCCGGGAGCCGAGGATGCGGTCGCGGGCCCGCCGGATATACTCACGCACGCGCCTGCCTCCTTAGCTCAGCGGTAGAGCAACGCTCTTGTAAAGCGTAGGTCGTCGGTTCAATCCCGACAGGGGGCTCTGCAATTGCCCCGGCCACCACGGTAATCGTCCGGTGGCCGGGGTGGTCTTTGTCGCGCACCGCCACCGGTGCCGGTCAGTAGAAGACGAACAGGTCGGTGCGCAGGTCGGCGGCGGCGGTGGCCGACGGATCGCTCACATAGATCTCGGCGGTTAGCCGCGGTGCGCCGAGGCCTTTCTCCACGAAGTGCTGCATCAAGCGTGCCCAACTGTCGCCGAGCGTGTCGTAGGTGCCCAGATGGGTGAGCGCGAGCGCGCTCCCGGCCGGGAAAGTATTGGCGGTGAAGGCCCCGCCGGACGCGGGGTCCGGGTCGATGGAGCCGGCGGCGACGGGGAAACCGATCTCCAGGTCGAAGACGCCGCGCGGATCGCCGGCATAGATCGCGTACCCCGGACCGATGGGGCCTGCCGTGGCCAGGATCGCGTAACCGGCGTCGAAAATCGAGGGCAAATCAGCTATCGTCGCCGCCTCGGAGAACTCGGTGACGGTCGCGATGCCCTCGGGGACCGTGATCGGCGTCGGCTCGGTGAAGGGTTCGTCGCGCAGAATCAATGGCACGTTCATGGC
>NZ_JBAQWU010000519.1:0-2048 GCF_049299075.1 Gordonia sp. (in: high G+C Gram-positive bacteria) | reverse complement strand
GGGCAACGCCGAGCAGGCCAACATCAACTGGGGCAAGGCCGGCCGCATGCGCTGGAAGGGCAAGCGCCCGACCGTCCGTGGTGTCGTGATGAACCCGGTCGACCACCCGCACGGTGGTGGTGAGGGTAAGACCTCCGGTGGCCGTCACCCGGTCAGCCCGTGGGGCAAGCCTGAGGGCCGTACCCGTAAGAACAAGGCCAGCGACAAGATGATCGTCCGTCGTCGTCGTACCGGCAAGAACAAGCGATAATAGGAGGAGGTAAGAAATGCCACGCAGCCTGAAGAAAGGCCCGTTCGTCGACGACCACCTCCTGAAGAAGGTGGATGTCCAGAACGAGAAGGGCACCAAGCAGGTCATCAAGACCTGGTCCCGTCGTTCGACCATCATTCCTGACTTCATCGGTCACACCTTTGCGGTCCACGACGGTCGCAAGCATGTGCCTGTGTTCGTTTCCGAGTCGATGGTCGGTCACAAGCTGGGCGAGTTCGCCCCTACCCGCACCTTCAAGGGTCACATCAAGGATGACCGGAAAGCGAAGCGCCGGTAATCATGACTACTCAGACAGATAACGCAGTGCAGAGCGCACGCGCGCAGGCAAAGTTTGTGCGCGTCACGCCGATGAAGGCGCGTCGTGTGATCGACCTGATCCGCGGCAAGAACGTCGATGAGGCCCTGGATATCCTGCGGTTCGCCCCGCAGGCCGCGTCCGAGCCCGTCTCTAAGGTGCTGGCCAGCGCGATCGCCAACGCCGAGAATAATCTCGGTCTGGACCGACGCACCCTGGTCGTCACCGAGGCGTTTGCCGACGAGGGCCCGACCATGAAGCGGTTCCAGCCGCGTGCTCAGGGTCGTGCATTCCGGATCCGCAAGCGCACCAGCCACCTCACCGTGGTCGTGACCAGTGTCGGCGAGGCCGGCGACCGGAAACGTTCGCGTCAGCAGAAGAAGAAGGGAGCCTGAGCATGGGCCAGAAGATCAACCCGCATGGCTTCCGCCTCGGAATCACCACCGACTGGAACACGCGTTGGTACGCCGATAAGCAGTACTCGGAGTACGTGAAGGAAGACGTCGAGATCCGCAAGCTGCTGTCGGGGCCCATCCGGGTCCCCGGCGAGAGCCGCCCGATCGAACTTGATCGCGCCGGAATCTCCAAGGTCGAGATCGAGCGCACCCGCGATCGTGTGCGGGTGGACATCCACACCGCACGTCCGGGCATCGTCATCGGTCGTCGCGGCGCGTCGGCCGACGTGATCCGGGCTCGCCTGGAGAAGCTCACCGGCAAGCAGGTGCAGCTGAACATCCTCGAAGTGAAGAACTCCGAAGCCGATGCTCAGCTCGTCGCCCAGGGTGTCGCCGAGCAGCTCAGCAACCGCGTGGCGTTCCGCCGCGCCATGCGCAAGGCCATCCAGTCCGCTATGCGGCAGCCGGGGGTCAAGGGCATTCGTGTCCAGTGCTCCGGCCGTCTGGGCGGTGCCGAGATGAGCCGCAAGGAGTTCTACCGCGAGGGACGCGTGCCGCTGCATACGCTGCGCGCCGACATCGACTACGGCTTCTACGAGGCGAAGACCACCTTCGGCCGCATCGGCGTGAAGGTCTGGATCTACAAGGGTGACATCGTCGGTGGACGTCGCGAGCAGGCTGCGGCCGCTCCGGCAGCCGATGACCGTCGTTCGCGTCGTCCGCAGCGTCCGCGTCGCAGCGGTGCTTCCGGTACCACCGGAACCAGCACCGAGGCTGGCCGCGCCGCGGCCACTGCGGAAGCCACCGCCACCGCGCCTGCTCCCGAGCAGGCCGAGAACCAGGAGGGCTGAGGCATGTTGATCCCTCGTCGGGTCAAGCACCGCAAGCAGCACCACCCGAGCCTGAAAGGTCAGGCGTCGGGCGGTACCAAGGTCAACTTCGGTGACTACGGTATCCAGGCGCTGGAAGGCGCTTACATCACCAACCGTCAGATCGAGTCCGCTCGTATCGCGATCAACCGCCACATCAAGCGTGGCGGCAAGGTCTGGATCAACATCTTCCCGGACCGCCCGATCACGAAGAAGCC
>NZ_JBAQWU010000518.1:0-19092 GCF_049299075.1 Gordonia sp. (in: high G+C Gram-positive bacteria) | reverse complement strand
GTTCCAGGGTGAACCGGGTTTCGGCGCCGCCGGCGTCGAATA
Organism: Gordonia sp. (in: high G+C Gram-positive bacteria); assembly: GCF_049299075.1. Lineage (GTDB taxonomy): Bacteria > Actinomycetota > Actinomycetes > Mycobacteriales > Mycobacteriaceae > Gordonia. Next base: position 19,050 of record NZ_JBAQWU010000518.1, on the reverse strand, counting down.
TGCAGAAGTCGATGCGGTCGGCGGTGGCCGACCGCACCGCCACATTCACCCCGGCGGCATCGGGGGTGACCCCGAGCGGCCAGGGCTGGCCGCCAGTGACCAGCGGCTCGGTCACTCGAGCAGCTCGGCGAACAACGACGCGTATCGCTGCGCCGACGGGCCCCAGTCGACGGGCGTCGCCATCGCCTGCGCCTGGAGCCGCCGCCACGTCGGACCATCCGCGAAGTGCGCGCTCGCCCGGGCGAGGGATTCGGCCAGGCCGGCGGCGCTGATGTCGGTGAAGGCGAATCCGGTGGCGGTTCCGACGCGGATGTTCTCCGGCGACGCGTCGACCACGGTGTCGCGCAGGCCACCGGTGGCGGCGACGACGGGAACCGTGCCGTAGCGCAGTCCGTAGAGCTGCGTCAGCCCGCACGGCTCGAATCGGGAGGGCACCACGACGATGTCGCCGCCGGCGAACATTCGGTGGCTGAGCGGTTCGTCGTATCCGGTGCGCACGCCGACCGACTGCGGGTAACGCTGCGTCAACTGCTGCAGCTCATATTCGTATCCGGCGTCGCCCGAGCCGAGCACGACCGCCGCGCCGCCAGCCTCGACGAATCCAGGCAGGGCTTCCAGGAGCAGATCCACCCCCTTCTGATGGCTGAGCCGGGTCACGACGACGGCCAGCGGGCCGACGGGTTCGGGGAGCCCGAACTCCTCGAGCAGCGCACGACGGTTGTGTGCCTTGCCGGTGAGATCGGCGGGCGAGTAGGCGGCCACATGGCGGTCTCCGGCCGGATTCCACCGGGCCCCGTCGATGCCGTTGACGATGCCGACCATGTCGCCGTGGGCGGTCCGGGCCGCGATCACCCCCTCCAATCCGAAACCGAATTCGGGGGTCGTCAACTCTTCGGCATAGGTGGGGCTGACCGTGGTGACCTTGTGTGCATGGACCAGACCGGCTTTGAGGGTGCTGACCAGCCCGTGATATTCGAGGGCGTCTGGATGGAAGTCCCAAGTGGGCAGGCGGACCGCGTCGAGTTGATCGGGTCCGAAGATCCCCTGGAAGGCGACATTGTGAATCGTCATCACCGACGGCACCGAGGACCCCGCGTACCGGAGGTAGGAGGGGACCAGACCGGCCTGCCAGTCGTGCGCGTGGACCACATCGGGCCGCCAGCCTTCGGCAGTGCCGTCGATAGCCAGCCGCGCCCCGACCCAGGAGAGGGCCGCAAACCGGAGGTGATTGTCCGGGTGGTCGTCGCCGTCGAGGTGGTACGGCCCGCCGTGCCTGTCGAACAAGTGCGGGGCGTCGAGTAGCAGCAGGTCCAGCCCGCTGTGCCGGCCGGCGAAGACGACGCCGCGCCCGCCGAAAAGATCCCCGTGCTCCCATACCGGAGTCAGGGTTCGGAATTGGTCGAGGAGCCCGCGGTAGGCGGGCAGCAGCACTCGGCTGCGCCAGCCCTCGGCGGCCAGCGCGGCCGGCAGTGCGCCGACGACATCGGCCAGGCCGCCGGTCTTGACCAGCGGTACGCATTCGGAGGCCACCGACAGCACCGTGGGACGAGGATCGGCCATCATGATCGATCCTCGACGAAGTAGACGGCGGACAGCGGGGGCAGGGTGAGCAGGGCGGACTGCGCTTCTTGCTGTGCCGCTACGGGTTCGGTTTCGACCACCCCGTCGTTGCCGCGATTGCCGCCGCCGTACAACGCCGAATCGGTATTGAGCGCCTCCGTCCACCGTCCCGGCATCGGGAAGCCGAGTCGGAATCCGCTGCGCTCCACCGGTGTCAGGTTCAGCACGACGACGATGTGCGGATCGCCGGGGTCACCGCGGCGCAGCCAGGCGAAGACTTGCTCGTCGACGGCATCGGCGAGGAGCCATTGGAATCCGCGGCCGTCGGTGTCGTGGCGGTGCAGGGCGGGTTGGCTGCGGTACAGCCGGTTGAGGTCGCCGACGACGCGCATCACGCCGGCGTGGCCGGGGTCGTGCAGGACGTCCCAGTCGAGCTCCGCATCGTGGTTCCACTCGCGCGGCTGGCCGAACTCCTGACCCATGAACAGCAGCTTCTTGCCGGGATAGCCCCACATGTAGCCGTAGAAGGCTTTCAGGTTCCCGAGTTTGTCGGCGTGGGTGCCCGGCATGCGGCCGTACATCGAGCCCTTGCCGTGCACCACCTCGTCGTGACTGATCGGCAGGACGAAGTTCTCGCTGAAGGCGTACGTGATACCGAAGGTCAGGTCGTTGTGGTGGTGCTTGCGGTACAGCGGGTCTTTGCCGAAGTAGGTGAGCGAGTCGTTCATCCAGCCGAGGTTCCATTTGTAGCCGAAGCCCAGACCGCCCTGGTCGACGCGGCCGGTGACGCCCGGGAATGCCGTCGACTCCTCGGCAATCATCGCGATGCCCGGGTGCCGACCGTAGGTTTCGACATTGGCTTCGCGCAGAAAGTCGATGGCTTCGTAATTCTCTCGGCCACCGTCTTTGTTCGGAATCCACTCGCCAGGCTGGCGGGAGTAGTCGCGGTAGAGCATGGAGGCGACCGCGTCCACGCGTAGCCCATCGAGATGGTATTCGTCGAGCCAGTAGAGGGCGTTGGCAACGAGGTAGTTCGACACTTCCGGACGCCCGTAATTGAAGATCAGGGTGCTCCAGTCCGGGTGAAAACCTTCCTGCGGATTGGCATGTTCGTACAGCGCCGTGCCGTCGAACCGGCCGAGTCCGTGCTGGTCGGTGGGGAAGTGTCCGGGTACCCAGTCGGCCAGTACCCCGATCCCGCGGGCGTGGGCGGCGTCGACAAACGCGGCGAACTCGGCGGGCGTGCCGTAGCGGATGCTGGGCGCGAACAGCCCGATCGGCTGGTATCCCCACGATCCGTCGAACGGATGCTCACTGATCGGCAGCACCTCAATATGGGTGAAGCCCAGCTCGGCGACGTGATCGATCAACTGCTCGGCGAGTTCCAGATAGGACATCAGACGATCCGGTTCGTCGGCCGGTCGACGCCAGGACCCGAGGTGGACCTCGTAGATGCTGATGGGCGCATCGGTGGCGTTGAGTGCGGCCCGCGTGGCTGCCCACGCGGTGTCCTGCCAGGGGTGCTGCTGGAGGCGGCGGACCACCGAACCGGTCTGCGGCGGATGTTCCGAACCGAAACCGACCGGATCGGCCTTCAACGGCACCGGGTGACCCCCCGGACCGAGGATGTCGTATTTGTAGATCGCCCCCTCGGCGAGCCCCGGAACGAAGATCTCCCACACCCCGGTCGCCCCGCGCGATCGCATGGGGTGGCAGGCGCCGTTCCATTCGTTGAAGTCACCCACCACCGAGACGCGTTCGGCGTTCGGCGCCCACACCGCGAAGTGCACACCGTCGACCTCCTCATGGGTGATCGGACGGGCACCCAAGACTTCCCACAGCCTGCGGTGCGTGCCCTCGCCGATCAGGTACTCGTCGATCGAGCCCAGGACCGGCGTGAAGCGGTACGGGTCGTGGCGTTCCTCGAATTGTTCGTCCGGCCACTCGATGCGCAGCCGGTAGAAGGGTAGTAGCGGGCCGGTGAAGACGGCGGGCGCGGCCGGGTGTCCGGTGAGTTCGGCCGTGTCGGTGTCATTGACGATCCACACCCGCCGGGCCCCGGGCAGATGAGCAACGATGTGCCGCCCGTCCGAGCTCGGCCCCAAGGCTGCGAACGGATCGCCGCACCGCCCCTGCGCGATCTGCCGCGCCCCAGCGTCGTCAAGCACCGACGATGTCTCATCCTTCGCCACCACCGGGCACCTCCGTCGGCATCTCGTCCAGCCTTTGATGTCATCCAAGCACCGGTTTGGTGTGTGCGCTGGGTTCGCGATGGTTCCGAACCCTCACTGGGAAATCTAGAGCGCGGGCCCGATGTTCCAGATCTGCTCCATGTATTCGCGAATCGACCGGTCCGAACTGAAGTAGCCCATCCGGGCGATGTTGGTCAACGCCATGCGCTGCCAGCGGGCGAAGTCGCGATAGTCCTCGTCCACCGCGGTTTGCGCGGCGTCGTAGGTATCGAAGTCCGAGGCGACAAGGAACCAGTCGCTGTTCCACATCATGTCGACGATGCCGCCGTAGCGGTGCGGGTCGTCGGGACTGAACGTGCCCTCGCTGAGCGCCTGCAGCACATCCTGCAGGGTCTGGCTCGCCTCGATCGCCGTGCGGGCGTGATCAGGTTCGGCGCGGCGGACAGCCACCTCGTCGGTGGTGAGCCCGAACAAGAAGAAGTTGTCGGCGCCGACGTGCTCGCGGATCTCGACGTTGGCGCCGTCGAGCGTGCCGATGGTGAGGGCGCCGTTGAGGGCGAACTTCATATTGCCGGTGCCCGAGGCCTCCATTCCGGCGGTGGAAATCTGCTCGGACAGATCGGCGGCCGGAATAAGCTTTTCGGCCATCGACACGTTGTAGTTCGGCGGGTAGACGACCCGCAGCAGATCGCGCGTGTCCGGATCGTTGTTGACGACGGCCCCGACGTCGTTGATCAGCCGAATGATGTCTTTGGCTGCGACGTAACTGGGCGCGGCCTTACCGCCGAAGATCTTGACCCGGGGTACCCAACCGGCGGTGGGGTCGGCTTTGATCCGTTGCCACCGGGCGATGGTCCACAGGATGTTGAGGAGCTGCCGTTTGTACTCGTGGACGCGTTTGACCTGCACATCGTAGAGGGCGTCGATGGGGATCTCGATGCCGTGGTGTTCGTGGAGCCAGTTGGCGAACTGCTCCTTGGCGAGCCGTTTGGTGGTGCCGAAGCGTTCGCGGAATTCCGGATTCTCTACCTGCTGTTCAATGCCGCGCAACCGCTCCAGATCCGACTCCCAGCCGGGTCCGACGGTGTCGGTGATCAGCTGGGCGAGCGGCGGATTGGCCAGTTTGAGCCACCGTCGCGGGGTCACCCCGTTGGTGACGTTGACGATGCGGCCCGGGTGGCGCGCATCGAGTTCGGGGAACAGGTCCGCGCGGACCAGGTTGGTGTGCAGCGCGGAAACGCCGTTGACCTTATGGCTGGTCACAAAGGCGAGCTGTCCCATCCGCACATCGTCGTCGCCGATCAGTCCGACGCCGTCCGGTCGCGGCCCGTGCACGTGAACATCGTGGGCGTCGAGCCGTTCGATGATCTGCAAATGCCGGGGGAGCACCTTGCGCATGAGGCCCACCGACCAGCGTTCCAGCGCCTCGGGGAGCAGGGTGTGGTTGGTGTAGCCGAGCACTCCGGTGGTCAGGTCGACGGCGGCGTCGAAATCGAAGGCGTGATCGTCGACGAGGATCCGGATCAGTTCGGGTCCGGCGATCGCCGGATGGGTGTCGTTCATCTGAATGGCGACGTACTCGGGGAGTTTGGTCAGGTCGCTGTGCGCGGCCAGGTAGCGCCGCAGAATGTCCTGGACGGAGGCCGAGGTGAGGAAGTACTCCTGGGAGAGGCGTAGTTCCTTGCCGCGATCGGTGGTGTCGTCGGGGTAGAGGACCCGGCTGAGGGTGCGGGCCCAGGCCTCCGGTTCGGCGGCGGCGGTGTAGTCGCCAGCATTGAACCGCGCCAGGTCAAACAGATCGGCGGCGGGTTTGGCCGCCCACAACCGCAGCGTATTGGCCCACCGGCCACCCCAGCCGACGACGGGGGTGTCGTGCGCTTCGGCGATCACCTGCAGTCGGGGCTGCCAGATCTCGCGCCCGTCCTGGGTGATCACCTCGCCGCGCAAGCCGATCGGATAGGCGGCCTCGGGCCGGGTGAAGGCCCACGGGTTGTCGGTGACCAGCCAGTCCTCCGGCTCCTCGACCTGGCGGCCGTGGTCAAAGCGCTGCTTGAAGAGGCCGTTTTCGTAGCGCAGGCCGTATCCGTAGGCGGGGCAGGCCAGGGTGGCCATCGACTCCAGATAGCAGGCCGCCAGCCGGCCCAGGCCGCCGTTGCCCAGGGCCGCGTCGGGTTCGTCGTCGGCGATGTCGGCGAAGTCCAGGCCGAGTCCGGCGAGCACCTCTACGGCGACGTCGCGCAGACCCAGGTTGATGGCGGCGTCCTCCAGTAACCGGCCGATCAGGAACTCCATCGACAGGTAGTAGACGCGCTTGCGGTCTTCGTCCCACGTGCGGCGGGTGGCGTTGATCCACGGCGCCATCGAGTAGTCGCGGATGGTGTGGCTGAGCGCCATGCGCCAGGCGAATCGAGAGGCGTGATCCGGATCGGTGCCCACCGTGTACTGCAAATGGCGCAACAGGGCGCGGCGGAAGTGGTCGGGTGTCGGGGCAGGAAGGTCCAGTTCGCCGGGATCGACGCCGTGGACTGCCAAAGACTCGGACATGAAGCTCCCTCGGGCGGTGGAGACTGCTCGGGTGATGGGGTTCTAGCCGGCGCGCAACGGTGACGCGACGGAGCCATCGTAACGCTGCGAGGGGGTTGCCGCTGGAGTTGACTGCCGCGCGCCGACGCCGCCGAACTGTCCGGCCCGAACCGGCGGCAAAAGGGGCGCCGATTGCGCAGACTGGGACCAGATCCGGGCGGGTGTCCGGACATGTGATGGAAAGGAGCCCGGTGAGTCACGTTTACTCCAACCGTGTCGATGAAGTCCTGAGCCGCACCGCAGGCCGCGTCCCCGACCGGGTCGCGATCACCTTCGCCGAGCGGTCGTGGACCTACCGGGAGCTCGAGGATGCTGTCACGGCGGGTGCTGCCGACTTGCTGGACCGCGGTGTGCGGCCCGGTGACCGGGTTGCCACCTACGGCCGAAACTCGGACGCGTATGTGATCGCCTTCCTGGCATGCGCGCGCGCCGGACTGATCCACGTCCCGATCAACTATGCGCTCACCGGCGACGAGTTGGCCTATCTGATCACCGACTCGGGGGCGGCGCTGGTGCTGGCCGATGCGGATCTGCTCGGCAACGTGGCGGAGTTGGGTTTGACGGCGGTGGCCGTACTGCGCGACGGGCCGGCGGCCTTCCTCGACGCCGTCGTCGGGGCCGGGTTGGGGGTGGCGTTTACGCCGGCGCCCGCCGATGCCGAACTGGCGCAGCTGCTGTACACCTCGGGCACCACGTCGGCGCCGAAGGGCGCGATGATGTCGCACCGCGCGCTGGTCCACGAGTACGTCTCGTGCATCGTGGCCTTTGGGATGCACGAGACGGACGAGCCGCTGCACGCGATGCCGCTCTACCACTCGGCCGGGATGCATGTCTGGATGCTGCCGTACCTGGCGGTGGGCGCCACCAACCATTTGATCGCCGCACCCGAGGTGCCGGTGATCCTGGAGCAGATCGAGGCGCGGCGAGCCGGGGCGATCTTCTTGGCGCCGACGGTGTGGGTGCCGCTGTCGCAGCATCCGGATTTCGCGATGCGGGATCTGTCATCGTTGCGCAAGGCGGTGTACGGCGCGTCGATCATGCCGGTGCCGGTGCTGGCGAGGATTGCCGCCGCGCTGCCGGATTTGGGCTTTTACAACGCCTTCGGGCAGAGCGAGATCGGTCCGCTGGCGACGGTCCTTGCGCCCGCCGAACACGCCGAGAGGCCTGCCTCGTGCGGCCGGGCGGTGCTGAATGTGGAAGTTGCCGTGCACGATCCGGACGGGGCGCCGGTGCCGCCCGGTCAGATGGGCGAGGTGGTGTACCGCTCGCCGCAGCTGTGTGACGGCTACTGGAATAAGCCCGAGGCCACCGCGGATGCCTTCCGCGACGGCTGGTTCCGGTCCGGTGACCTGGTGATCGCCGACGCGCAGGGGTACATCACCGTGGTGGACCGCATCAAGGATGTGGTCAACACCGGCGGAGTGCTGGTGGCCTCGCGGGAAGTAGAGGACGCCCTGTACACCCACGAGGCTGTCGCCGAAGTGGCGGTGGTCGGCGTCCCGGACGATAAGTGGATCGAAGCGATCGCCGCCTTCGTGGTGGCCAAGAAGGAGGTCAGCGCCGACGAGCTGATCACGCACGCCAAGGGCCAGTTGGCCGGCTACAAAGTGCCCAAGTCGGTGGTCTTCGTCGACGCACTGCCCCGTAATGCCAGCGGCAAACTCCTCAAGCGGGTGATCCGCGACGACTACGCCGAATCGTCGGCCTGAGCGGGGCTGGCCGGAACCGAATCAGCCGGAGAGGACGGTGTCGATCTGCACCGGGGGGAGCGCCGCGTCCGGGGTGGACGGGGCGGCGATCAGGCCGGCGGCCGCATCGGCGAGGAAGCGGGCCAACACCTCCCACTCCACCGGATTCTCCGAGGCGGCGACCAGGCTCTCGAAGTCGGCGCAGGTTTCGGTGACCAGCAGGTGGATCAGCCGGGAGCGCCCGCGCACCACATCGGCCGGCAGGTGCGACAGCGCCGCGGTGAGCTGGTCGATCAGTGCCGCGGCCGCCGGATCCTCTCGGGAAAACTCGGTGGCGGTGGTCGTGACCGCCGGATGGTTGCGCATCTGACGGAGGAAGCGGGCCCGCCAGCTCGGCGGCTCTAGTTCGCGCAGGCTCGCGATAGACGGTTCGATCAGGCACTTCAGGTAGTCGGCCACCTGCGGGTCGGCGGGCAGATCGGCCACCATCGTGGCGCGCAGTTCGCTGATGCGCGGGGAATGCCGCAGCACCAGCGCCCGCAGGAACTCGTCGTGGCTACCGAAGTGATACCGGATGGACGAGTGATTCGCGGTACCGGCTTTGGCGCAGATCTTCCGGTCGGAGGCTTCCTGGACCCCGAGGGTGGCGATGAGTTCTTCGGCGGCATCCATCAGGGCCTCTTTGGCCCGCTCACTCCGATTCGTCACACCGACCTCCCGTCGTCTCCTGCCGTGACCATAGCCGCCGCGCGTTCATCGGACTTCGCAGAGTCGCCCTCGCCCTCGCCGTCACCGTTGTCGTCGGCGGCCTCGTTCGAGGCGTCGTCGACGGTGGGGGTGCTGGGTTCAGCGGCCCCGGGAATCGGGCGTTCGGGCTGCGGGTAGAAGCGGTCCATCAGCCGGACCACGAGCAGGGAGACCGCGCCCCACGCGACCAGAACGATGGCATGGCTGCCGACGGTGTCACCGCCGAAGTACAGGATCGAGCGCACCGACTCCACCGCGGCGGGGAGCGGGAGATAGTCGTGGAGCCAGGCGAAGACCTCGGGCACCAAGTGAATCGAGAGGCCGCCGCCGGAGGCGGGGACGCCCAGGAACATGATGATCGAGACCAGCGGCAGCACCGCGAGCAGCCCGAACAGTCGGACAAAGATGATGCTGAACAGGGCGGTGGCGGTGATGGCCAGTGCGCCCATGCCCACGAGTGCCAGGAAGTTCCCGCTGATCGCGCCGACGATCGGTCCGGCGATAAGCCAGATCACCGCGGCCATGAAGACGGCCCAGCCGACGATGAGCGGAAGCAGCTTCCGGGTGGACATGAGGTCGGGGGCGGCGTTCGCGATCACCACGATCACCAGGAATCCGGCCATCATCCAGCCGATGGCGATGTACAAGCTCACTGTGCCGGCTGAGTCGTCGGCGGTCAGTGGCGCGACGTCGGTGATCTCCAACGGCAGCCCTTGCGACTCGGCGAGTTGGCCGAAGACGGCGGTGACCACCTGTTGTTGGCTCTGGCCAGCGCCACCATTGGTGATCAGTTGCGCGCTCGGCGTGGCAGTCGACGGCAGTACGTAGGCCGCCACCACGTCGCGATCGTGGACCTGGGATTGCGCTTCGGCTATGGACGTGGAGGTGGAGACGTCGAACATGCCGGCCATGCGCTCGTCCAGGCCGACCTTCATCGCGTCGGCCGCCTGCGGGGTTTCGGCGACGACGACCACGGGAAGCTCCCGCGGCGTTGGCTCATGCATCGCCGAGAGCATGAGGGACAGCATCATCACCATCATCGCCAGCGGCAGGAAGGCCAGCGACGTATAGCGGACCCAGGTGCGCGGAGGCGTGGTCGAGGCTGTCAGCGACACCATTGTTGCCACGGGCTCTTCGATCGGCTTCTTGCGGCGTTTGAGAGCGTCGATTCCGGCCACGGCTGCCAGGGCTGCGGCGGCGCCGATCACCAGCACCAGGAGGTGACCGCCGACGCCGCTGCCGCCGAAGTACAGGACCGACCGGAGTGCTTCGCCGACGGCAGGTGACGGCAGGAAGTTGTGTAGGAACGGGAAGATGCTCGGCATCGTGTACACCGACATGCCCAGATTCGAGGAGGGTATGCCCAGCACCATCAGGAACAGCATGCCGATGAGGACGGCCAGCGGCCCGAGGATTCTGGTGAGGAATAGCTGGACCAGGCCGACGGAGAAGACGGCCAGGGCGGCGATGCCGATGATCGCCCAGGCGTTGGCGCCCACCGCCGCGCCGATCACCGGTCCGGCGATGACCCAGGCGATGAGGGCGGCCAGCACCGACCAGCCGGCCAGGATCGGCAGGAAGCGGCGGAGCCGGAGGAGTTCGGGGGCCACCGACAACAGCAGACTCAATGGCATATAGCCCGCGAGGATCAGCGCGGTGGTCAAGAACATCGGCGCCAAGCCCCCGGGGTCCGTGGCCGGGGTCGGGGCGAGATCTTCGGCATGGATGTCGAACCCGTCGGCGGCGAGCACCGGGGTGAGCAGCCCGTTGACCGCACTGAGCTGGGAGGCGCCTGCGCCGGTCGCGGTGTAGATGGTCGCGGCCTCGGCAGGGGAGTCCGGGAGCGCGACCGCACCGGTCACCTCGCGGTCGAAGACCAGGGTGCGGGCTTCGTCGGCGGTGGCGACGACGCGGACGTCGACGGCGTCGGGCGCGGACTGCTCCAGGGCGTCGGCGAATTGTTGGGCCTGCTGCGGCGAGGCGGCGGTGACGGCGACGGGCATGTTGTTCGGACTCGGCGAGTGCATGGCGCCCAGGTAGCCGGTCACCATCATCGTGACCATGATGAACGGGAATACGAAGGCGGCGATGTAGCGGGCGATCTTCTCCCGCTGGGCGCGCTGTTCCGCGGTGGGCGGCGTGGAGTTCTTGGGCATGCGGCCAATTTACGCCACCTGGCGTAAATTTGCCGCGGGTGTGGCGGGGCTCACCAACACCGGCGAGACCAAGTCGGTGGTCGTCGTCGACGCGCTCCCAGGCTCGCGGCGGCGGTCGCTGGTGTCGGCGTAGCCTCGAACGGTGCACAGTGCGGGAGTTGGCGGAAGAGTGCTTAACCTGCCGTTGACGGGCACGCCCGCGACAGTCGTGTTCGGCGTCCTGTTGGCGGTCGGGATCGGCGTGCTCTTGGCGCGACGAGACCGCCGTTGGCTGCGCTGCGCCGTGCCGGTGGCGCTGATCGTGGCGCTACTACTCACCGTGGTCGCCGGAGTGCTCATCGAACGGGTGTGGCGGCCGTTCCCGGATGCGCTGCCGCTCCTGGTGTACGTGTGGTCAGGGCTGGTGCTCTTTGCGGTCGCGTTGGCGGTGGCGCGGTGGACGGTGCGCGAGCGGACAAGTCGGCGGCGGGCCCTCGGCCTGCTCGGAGTTTGCGCGCTGGCAGTCGTGGCAGCACTCATCGGCGGCGCCGCGCAGATTAACGCGATCTACCACGCCTACCCGACGGTGGGGGCGGTGCTGGGCGTCAAAAACTACCGGACCGTGCCGTTCGGCGCCGCGCTCGGATCCTCGGGTGCGCCCGCGCTGCAGACGCGTTGGACGCCGCCGCCGGATTTGCCGAAGACCGGAGCGGTGACGGCAGTCCCGATCCCCGGTGCGGTCTCGAAGTTCGGTGCGCGGGAGGCGCGGGTATATCTGCCGCCGGCGTACTTCGCCAGCCCCCGGCCGCTGCTGCCGGTGCTGGTGCTGATGGCCGGGCAGCCGGGCAGCACCGACGACTGGCTGGTCGGCGGGCGACTCGCGGAAATAATGGACCGGTTCGCCGCGCAGCATCGCGGGCTGGCACCGGTGGTGGTGCTTGCCGACGGTACGGGCAGCCAATTCGGCAATCCGATGTGCGTCGATTCGCATTTCGGCAACGTGGCGACCTACTTGGCCGTCGACGTTCCGGCGTGGGTTCGTGCGCACCTGCAGATCGATCCCAACCCGCGGGCGTGGGCCATCGGCGGGCTGTCGTACGGCGGCACCTGCTCGCTGCAACTGGCAACCACCCGGCCGGACGTCTATCCGACGTTCCTGGACCTGTCGGGTCAGGCAGAGCCGACGCGCGGTGGGCGCCGACGGAGCGTAAACGAGGTCTTCGGCGGCAACGAGGCGGCCTTCGACCGCAATAATCCGGCGTACCTGCTGGCGCACTATCGGTTCCCGGATTCCGGTGGCGCCTTTGTGGTGGGTCGCGACGATAGGACATTCCGGCCGGGAATTGAGCAGCTATACACCGCCGCGCGCGCTGCTGGAATGGACGTGCGGCTTTCAGAAGTGCCCGGATCGCACAGTTTCGCGGTGTGGTCGGCCGGGCTGGAAATGGAGTTGCCATGGATCAGTCAGCGTCTCGGACTGGATCGACTGTGATGACGTTCGCGCGGTCGGGTATCGCCCGTGCGCCGGTGTCCATCGGACTATTGGTGGTGCTGTGGGGCTTGGCGATCGCCACTGGGTCGACCCGATCGGGACCACCGCACGACGTGAAATCTCAAGTGGCGCTTGGCTTCTCGACGATGTCCGAGGGGCGTCTCTGGTCACTGTGGACGTCGGGGCTGTTCGCTGCGAATCTGGTGAGTTACGTGGTGGCCAGCGTGGCCATCCTGGCGATCGCGGCGCCGGTGGAGTACCGGATCGGAACTCGGCGGTTCGCGATCGCGGCGCTGGTCACCCAAGGCGTCGGTGCACTGTCCGCGCTCGCGGTGGCCTGGCTGGCTTCGGCAGTGCCGAATTCCTGGGGCCTGGAACTCCGCGGGCACCTGGTGGTGGGCCCGCTGACGTGGGTCGTCGGCACGCTGATGACCGCGACGGCCGTCATGCCCACGCTTTGGCGCCGCCGGATTCGTGTGGTGCTCTTGGTGATCGTGCTGACTGCGGCGCTCTCGGCCGGGCACCTCGAGGACTTGACTCGGCTCACTGCTGCGGTGACCGGGCTGCTGCTGGGGCCAGCGTTGTTTGGGCGGGCGGCGCGCGGCCCTTCGCTGGGCGGGACCCTGCGCGAACGCCGGACATTGGTCTCTTTGGTGGTGGCGGCCAGTGTGCTTGGCCCCATCGTCGCGGCCTTCTCTCCGCATGCGGCTGGTCCGCTGTCGGCGTTGCGTTGGCTGTTCGAGCAAGCCCCCTACAGTCCGCGTGAGTTGGTCGAGATCTGTTCGCAGCCAGCGCTGCACGACGAATGCCGGGTGGGCCAGCAGGCCTTGCGGCTGTCCGGCGTGGGTCCGGTGGTGCTGAATCTGATGCCGTCGGTGGTGCTGCTGGTTGCGGCGGAGGGACTGCGTCGCGGTCGTCGGGCGGCGTGGCTGCTCGCCGTGGGTGCACAGGTGATTCTGATCGCCTTCGCCGCCGCAAGTGTGCTGGTGCGTATCACGGAACAAAGTGAGACGCGGCAGGTGCTCTACGGGGCGCACCGTCATCAATGGGTGTATGCCGATTTGACGCCGCTGCTGGTGTTTCTCGCCGTCCTCGCGCTGCTGGTGTTCACCCGGCAGTTCTTTGACGTCCGCGCAGAGAAGGGGACATACGTGCGAGTGTGGCTCGGCATGTTTGCCGTGACCGCACTCGCGTCGGCCGCGTACGTGCTGCTTGGCAGCCTGTCGGACGGCTTCGAACGCGACCCGGGGATGGGGACGTTGCTGCTCGATGCGCCGCGACGTCTGCTTCCGCCGGCATTTCTTCCCTTCTTTGAACCGCCGATTCTTCCGGTGACCTGGTCGGCGACCCTGCTCTTCGAGTGGGTGGGGGTGGTCGTGTGGGCTGCGTTCAGCATCCTGATGCTGGTGAGTTTCCTGTCCCGGCCGGCGGGTGAGGATCCGGGCGGCCAGCAGCGCGTCCGTGAGTTGCTGCACAGCCCTGGTGGCGGCTCGCTATCGTGGATGACCAGCTGGTCGGGCAATCGCTACTGGTTCAGCGAGGACGGTCGGCACGCTGTCGCTTACCGCGTGTATTCGGGTGTGGCGCTGACCGCGACCGACCCGCTGGGCGGCCCGGACGGACTGGCCGAGGCGGTGGATCAGTTCGCGATCTTCTGTGTGGGGAACGGGTGGACGCCGTGTTTCTATTCGGTCGGGGCGACGACCGCCGATATTGGTCGCAGGCACGGGTGGAGTTGCCTGCAGGTGGCCGAGGAGACGCTGATTGACCTCGGTGACCTGGAGTTCAAGGGCAAGAGGTTCCAGGATGTGCGGACTGCCCTCAACCGGGCCGGTAAGTCGGGAATTGAAGCGCGGTGGGACACCTTCGCTGACGCCCCGCTGTCGATTCGAGAACAGATCACGGCCATTTCCGAGGCGTGGGTGGCCGATAAGGGCCTGCCGGAGATGGGCTTCACCCTTGGTGGGCTGGCCGAACTGCAGGATCGAGAGGTTCGGCTGCTGCTGGCCGTCGACCAGGAGAACGTGGTGCACGGTGTCACCTCGTGGATGCCGGTGTACCGGGATGGCGAGATTGTCGGACTGACGTTGGACTTCATGCGCCGTCGTGCCGATGGCTTCCGCCCGGCGATGGAGTTCCTGATTGCCTCGGCAGCTCTGCGGGCGCAGGACGAAGGTCTGGAGTTCCTCAGCCTCTCCGGCGCCCCGCTGGCCAGCGTTGACGACGGCTCCGGTATGGCGACCGGTCCGCTCGATAGCATGCTCGATCTACTTGGGCGCACGCTGGAACCGGTGTACGGGTTCCGGTCGCTGCTGGCCTTCAAATCGAAGTTTGCGCCCCGCTATCGGCCGATGTACATGGTGTTCCCGGACTCGGCGGCGTTGCCGGCGATCGGCGTCGCCGTGAGTCGTGCGTACCTGCCGCATGTCTCGCTCGACGAGGGTCGGCGGCTGCTGACACACCTGATCCGGCGCTGACCCGGACCGTCGGTAGGGCGGGGTCAATTTTCCGGTCCCGGGCGACGAACGGTTCGGACGATGACCGTGGCCGGTGTGATCACCGTCGTCCTGCTGGTGATCGCCGCGGCGACGAGTTCGCCGCCGTGCGTTCCGCGGAACGCGAACCGTCGATGTCCGAGGGCGACGATTCCGAAGGCACTGTGATGCAGGGCTCGGTGGTGCGCACCGCACAGCAGAATCAGATTGTCCGGATCGGTCGTGCCGCCGGCGGACCAGGGTCTGACGTGGCCGATGTTCCGGACGGTTGCGCCGCATTCGAACTCCTCGCGTTCCGCGGAACGCAGGATCGGTCCCTCGTCGACCGAGGTTTGGTTGTCGATCTGGTGGACGAGGATTTCGGCGCTGGCGGCGAACTCGGCCAGGCAGTCGAGCATTCGCGAGGTCAGTGCCGCGATCTGGCTGGCGTATCCGATCATCCGCTCGGCGAGCTGCTAGTCGTCGAGATCGGTTGCCGGTGTGCGGTCGTACAGGTCGGTGCGCATCGCGAATCCCATAGTTCATGGAACGCGTGTTCCGATGGCAGGTTCTCCCGCCATGCTGACATGTTCGATCACACAGCCAGCCCGCAGTTCTGAAGTCTCCGAGGCCCGGAGCTCGGAGCCGGTATACAGGAAATGTGACACCGGCTTTTTGGAGTTCCGTCGACGTCGAAGACTGGCTGAAGTCGGGAGGTCGGGTGGATGAGCCGCTCGGCGGCAAGGAAAAGTTCTGGTTTATCGGCCCCGACGATCACCGATACCTCTTCAAGTACGCCCGGAGCGATGACGACGGGACCAATACTCGGGGTGAGGACTGGGCTGAATGGACTGTATCCACATTGGCCGCCCTCATCGGTGTGCCTACCGCTACCACCATTCCGGCCCGATTTGACGGCCGTCGTGGGGTTCTGTCGCGGTCAGTTGTCGCGAGCCACGAGACACTGGTTCACGGAAACGAGCTTC
The DNA here is from genome assembly GCF_049299075.1 of Gordonia sp. (in: high G+C Gram-positive bacteria). Classification (GTDB taxonomy): domain Bacteria; phylum Actinomycetota; class Actinomycetes; order Mycobacteriales; family Mycobacteriaceae; genus Gordonia. The sequence goes on along the minus strand of NZ_JBAQWU010000518.1, from coordinate 3,193 downwards.
TCGCGCGGGTCGTGGCGGACTACGACGCCGCGGCCGGACGACTCAATCCCGGTTACACGGTCACAGCAATCCAAACCGCTCTAGCTGGTATCGAGGCTCCTCCCGGTTGCAATCACTTGGTCACGAATGCGTTCGACGGGTGGGCGGGCTACGTCCTGCTCGACGCCTGGACTGCTGGGCGGGACCGGCATCATGAGAACTGGGCGGCAATCCTGCACGACGGGCAGTCACGTCTGGCGCCGTCGTATGACCACGGAAACGCACTCGGATTCCAAGAGTCGGAACGCAAGGTTGTTGCCCTGGGTGCTGATAACGACCAATTGGCTGCTTGGCTCCGGCGAGGCAACAGCCACCACTTCGCCGGAAAGCCATCCCTCGTCGCCGTTGCGGTAGAAGCGCTGTCCCGTGCGACACCGAGCGCGCGACGATACTGGCTCGATAGACTGTTGAAAGTGCAGGTTGCGGACGTGAAAGCAACCATCGATCAAGTGCCTGCATCGTTGATGTCGGAGCCTGGACGTAGATTTAGGGTCCGGCTACTCGTCCACAACCGGGAAAGGATCCTCGATGAGTGTTCTCAGCTCGCTCACCTCGATTGACTCGGCTCCCGACGTTGCTCGTAGATTGATTCTGGTTTGGCAGGAGCCGGAGTCTCGGCGGTTCGTCCGTATTGGCAGCCTCGATGAGCTCGTCGACGGTCGTTACGCGTTCAGGTACTGCGAGGGTGTTACCTCGGTCGACGGTTTCCATCCGCTGGCGCAGTTTCCGGACCCCGCGGTTCTGTACGTGTCTGAGTCGCTGCCAGCCTTTTTTGGAAATCGCCTGATGTCTCGGCAGCGATCCACCTACCGCGGCTATCTCGACGCGATCGGTCTCGACTCGTCGTTTGACACCCCAATGGAGGTGTTGGCTCGTACCGGAGGGCCACGCGCGACGGACACCTTCCACATCGTCGATGACCTGCAGGAGAGTGCCGACGGTCGGGTTGTTAGCCGCTTTCTCGCGTCTGGTGTTCGGCATGTCGCCAACTCTGGCGACCTCATGAGGCGGCTGATCCCCGGCTCGCGCTTGATGCTGGCGGCAGATCCGAAGAATCCGAAGAACCCACGGGCACAGTTGGTGTGCGTCGAGGAGGGATCTCCGGTGGGCTATGTCCCCGACTGGTTGCTAGAAGACCTGGAGGCGCTTCGGAGCCGAGCGGTGCACTTTGAGGTAGTCGCCGACACTGTTTCTCCTGATGCGCAACCCCATCTTCGGTTGCTGTGCCGGATTGAGGCGACTGTCCCGATTCACTCGTGACCTCGTAGCGGTCAGAACCGGCGAGTGTCGGCCGCTCCCAGCTGCGCCGCGACTCGGGCGGCGAAGGCGGGGTCGTGGTGGATACGCGCGACGACGTCGTCGGCGATCTTGTTCACGTCGAGGGTGCCGTCGTATTCCACCGGTTGTGCTGGCCAAGTGATGTCGACGCGAAGGGTGTAGGCGCTCTCGCCGTCGTCGCCGTAGGCGGTACGCACATGATCGAAGACCAGCTGCACTTTTGCAGTGAAGATGTCCGGCGTGTATGGCTCCTCTGGTAGCTCCTGATCCAGGACGCGGCGGATGGTGCTGTCGACGTCGCTGAGCACGTCGACTTTGCGGCGCCAATCCTGGACCAGCTTCTGGTGCAGGTAATCGAGCAGCTTCTTCGCACTGACCTTGACCGTTTCGCGTTCGGTGGCGGTGAGGACCGGATCAGGTTGGGTCAACAGGTCGAAGACCGCCAACTCTTCTTCGGTCAAGCCTTTGATCCGTCCCGGGATTTCCGGAGGGTTCGTCTCATCCGCGAACGCCAGGCCGAGGGGATCGCTAAGGCCAAGGCCGCTGGCAAGTACCAGGGCCGCAAGGCCGCGCTGACCGCCGAGCAAGTCGCCGAGATAGCCCGTCGGCACGCCGGAGGAGCGGGTGAGGGTCCCACGGCTCTGGCCAGCGAGTTCGGCGTCAGTCGGCAGACGATCTATCGCTACCTGGCCGAGCAGAGATCCCAAATTGACACCGGTAGGAGGACCAGCTCGCAGGCACTCTCCTATGTCGTGCAGTTGCCGCGTAGTGGGATCGAGCCAAAGGGGGGTGCTGGTCTCCGGTCAGGTGGCAGCCTTCGCAGTGGATCGCTCCGCAAGCAAGGTCGTATCCCGCTCACCGACGGAGGTGGCGAGAATGGTTGTGAAGTTGTCGACTGTGACCACGGCGCTTCCCACGCGAACAGTGATCATGTGCCGACATGGGGTCATCTCCGCTCGCGCGGGGAACACCATCCGCCGTCCCCTCATCAGTGTCATGCACTAGGGTCATCCCCGCTCGCGCGGGGAACACATCCAGCGATAGTCCGAGCTTCGGCAGAATGCGGGGTCATCCCCGCTCGCGCGGGGAACACGTCCACGTTCCCGCCCGTGATCGGTGCGGGTGTGGGTCATCCCCGCTCGCGCGGGGAACACGATCTGTGCGGTAGCGGTTTTGAGTCCGTCCCAGGGTCATCCCCGCTCGCGCGGGGAACACTCCGTCTTCTGGTCGGAGACGCCGGGCACCATGCGGGTCATCCCCGCTCGCGCGGGGAACACAACTTTCACCACAAGCCGCACAACGGCACCGTCGGGTCATCCCCGCTCGCGCGGGGAACACTCGGCGAATGTGACGGTCACGAACATCACGTCGGGGTCATCCCCGCTCGCGCGGGGAACACCCGCCAGTGCCGAGGCCTTGGATGACGAGGCTGGGGTCATCCCCGCTCGCGCGGGGAACACTTTGAGATGACGAGGCCGACAAGCGCGTCATCGGGGTCATCCCCGCTCGCGCGGGGAACACCCAAGAATGCCCCCGCCGATACCCGCAAGCGCAGGGTCATCCCCGCTCGCGCGGGGAACACTCTGATCGGCTGGCCGGATGGGAAGGCTTCGCGGGGTCATCCCCGCTCGCGCGGGGAACACAGCGCGCTCACCTCGTCCGGTCTCCAGACCGCGGGGTCATTCCCGCTCGCGCGGGGAACACTTCTGCGTCGACGGTGCCACCGCGCGCGGATAGGGGTCATCCCCGCTCGCGCGGGGAACACGCCGTAGACCACTGCTTCGACACCTTCAACCCGGGGTCATCCCCGCTCGCGCGGGGAACACGTGTCGGCGGCGGTCGAAACCTGAACGGTTTCGGCGGTCCAAAAGTGAAC